>NZ_BRCD01000007.1:0-139513 GCF_023707945.1 Sporosarcina sp. NCCP-2331 | reverse complement strand
GTGTCACCAGAGTGCACAAACTGTATTTCGTTAACGTTTTGCTGTTCAGTTTTCAAGGTTCATTTGGTTTGTCCTGCAAAAGCGACTTCTCTAATCTACCATATCTTCTTTACGCTCGTCAAGCATTTTTTAAAATGTTTTTTTTGAGCGTGTTGCGCGCTGTAAGTTCGTTTCCCTCAAGCGACATTCATTATATTAACATGCTCTTGTTTCTAAAGTCAACAACTTTTCTAAAAAAGTTATAGAGCGATTGACAAACCGCTCTACAATACATTTCTTCCTCTTATTGACCTGTACTGTCTATGATACAGCAACTCATTTTTTGAAGGTATACAAATAATTTCAATCAGTTGCTTATCCACCAGATACTCAATAAAAAACTCAAGGTTTGAGGAATACAGCGAAAGCTCTTGATAATCATACAGTTCCTGGATAGTCCAGGAATCTTTTTGGTCAAGTATATTCAACAGATGCTCTGAAGCTTCGTTGGTGTAGTTATGGATAAAAAATTCACTTGCCAGAAATACTAAGTCCAGCCGTTTCTCCAAATCTTCTTCGCTGCCTATCAATTCTTCATATAACTTATAAACGGAAGGATCTACTTTCTTCATTTGGGACCATGCAGTTTTCTCAGGCAGCGTATTATGCTTAATCGCAACCATTCTCGCCAGATACCGCAGACAATTCAGAGCGTTAATATAAGAATCCATGTATTGTTTTCTTTCAAAATGAATTTTCCCTTCATTATAAGCGCGAATCATTTTTGCAAGTTCCATCCCCATTTTTACGCTTCTGCCGAAAAGCGGTTCTTCAGACAGACGCTGTTTCAGACGTTCTGCATATTCATCTCTATCAAAATAAATCTTTCCTAAGATCAGCCAGTCGATGATTTTTTTATTCGTCCCTACCAGCAGCCAATGTGTTAATTGCTTCTCACTGATTGTATGCATTGCCGCTTTACGCTCTCCGTCAGTATAGTGCTTCGTTTGAATTGGCATTTCATTGTTGGAAGAGATAATGAAGAGAACCTCATCGAATGCATCTGTAATTGGATCATCCGTTCTTTGGTTTTCTATAAGAAGCACACTTAACGTATCTGTTTGACTTGCTCGCTCCTGGTATATCGGCCTTAACATTTGTTCCACATCTTCGCCTCCCAGTACTTTCTTGATCGTCTCGAATACTCTATTTCGACGATTTCACATAAAATCCTTTAATTAAAGAGAGTTTGTACTGCATTTATTTAAGAATATGATATATTAGGTGAGGATAGTGTGAGGAGGATATTTTAGATGAAACCATATAAAAATAAAATAAATCGCATCCGTTCATTTGCTTTGTCGCTCATTTTCATCGGAGTCGTCATTATGTATATCGGTATTTTCTTCCGTAAAAATGAAATTGTCATGCTGATTTTCATGTTCCTGGGTGTGCTCGCCATCATCGCAAGTACAGTTGTTTACGCTTGGATCGGAACTCTTTCCACGCGAGCCGTCAGAATTAAATGTCCGAATTGCGGTAAGCACACAAAAATGCTGGGCCGCGTGGATATGTGCGGGCATTGCCGTGAGCCGCTGACACTGGATCCAGAATTAGAAGGCAAAGAGTTTGACGTATCGTACAATAAAACAAAAATGCCTCATGATGAGTCATCAAAATAAAAAGAGTGCAGGCTCTATGAGCTGCACTCTTTTTATTTTGCTTCTGTTTGTTGGGCTGCTGCACATTCCGGACATGTACCGTAAACTTCCAAACGGTGTGAATTCACTTTAAATCCTGTTACATGTGCGGCCAGCCGTTCCACTTCCTCAAGACCCGGATGATGGAAATCAACAATTTTTCCGCAATCGTCACAAATAATATGGTAATGATCATGTGTAACAAAATCGAAGCGGCTTGAAGCATCCCCGTAGGTCAGCTCTTTTACAAGTCCGGAATTCTGAAATACACGTAAATTATTATAGACCGTTGCGACACTCATATTAGGAAAATCCGCTTCAAGTGCTTTGTAAATTTCATCTGCTGTCGGGTGAGTATGAGAAGTGATCAAATATTCAAGAATGGCATGTCTCTGCGGAGTGATTCTAACACCGCTTTCTTTCAATGTTACAAGCGCATCTTTCAAAACTATTCCCGGCATCGTAATGCACCTCACTTCATAAAGATTACTTCTTTATAATCATTATAATTAGTTTACTCAATGAAGGGTGCAAATGTCAACTTTTGTGCTGACTTTTATGAATTACATGCCATGAATACTTATCAATAGCCTTTGTCCAAATCCACCTGATTGATCAGTTTGCGATCTCCTGTCATCCATTTATCCAGATTCGTTTCCATAATATCAAGTGAACGTTTAATATACTGGCCCGATAAACTGGACATATGAGGTGACACCGTACAATTCGGAAGACTCCAGAGCGGGCTAACTTCAGGAAGCGGTTCTTCTTCGAAAACATCGAGAACAGCATGATGAATTTCATTGTTTTCTAATGCTTCCATAATAGTTTGAGTCTTCACGGCATCCCCTCTTCCGACATTCACAAAGATTGCGGATTCTTTCATCGCTTTGAAATGCTCAGGCTGATAAATCCATTTAGTTTCTTCAGTACTCGGCAAAATAGATATCACATAGTCTGCATCGGGGAGTCTGTCCAGCAGAGCCGGCATCTTAATTGTTTCATCCATAGATTCAACTTCATGACCCGAACGGTTGCAGCCGATTGTATGAACGCGGAACGCCTGCAGCAGTCTTCCAATTTCGCCGCCGATTGCGCCGGTTCCTACAATCAGTGCTGTCGAGCCATTTACTTCCCCGGGTATTTTATCGAGCTTCCACTTTTTTTCTGCCTGTCTTTCGTATATACCGGGCAGGCCTCTATCCAGTGATAAAAGATGAGCAAGCACCGATTCAGCCAGAGGAGCTTTATGGACGCCTCTTGAGTTTGTCACGATAACACCTTTTCTTTCCAACGCTTTCAGCGGCAAATCATTGACACCGACCGCTGCAACCATCACCCACTTCAGTTCCTCGGCTCTTTCGACGATCGCTTCAGTCAGGTCGCCTCCCTCTGTCGCAATCACGTCCGCATCTTCTATTGAAGCTTCTTCGATGGAAGACACATATACAAATTCTGCGTCAGGAAACCTCTGCTCGAGTTTTTCTTTAAAAGCAGATTTAATTCTGAATGTGAAAACAATCTTCATAGTCAGGCCTCCCCAATTAATTGCTGCAACGTTGCAAGCGCGTCTTCCACATGCCCCTTCACTCGAACTTTCCGCCACTCTTTTACTACTGTGCCGGTCGGATCGATCAGGAATGTTGAACGCTCAATTCCCATATATTCTTTACCGAAGTTCTTCTTCAATTTCCACACCCCGTATTGTTCAGCGACCGCATGATTTTCGTCGACAAGCAACGAAAACGGCAGACCATGTTTTTCAATGAACTTCTGGTGTGATGCTTCTTTGTCGGGACTGACGCCTAAAATCACTGCATTCAATTTTTCAAAGTCATTCATATTATCACGAAAATCACATGCCTCTGTCGTACAGCCAGGTGTTGAATCTTTCGGATAAAAATACAGCACCACATACTTTTCACCTTTAAAGCTCTCTAAAAAAACTTCTTTCCCATTTTCATTCGGCAAAGAGAATACCGGTGCATGCAATCCTTCCAATTTATCCATAGAAAATCCTCCTCAATAAGTAATGAAATGTTCATCTTCTAAACTTCTTTCACACTTATCGTAGCTGAAATACTTATACTTTTCAATTTACTGCAATAGGTTCTGAAGGTGGAGACTTAAGGGGGAATAGTGCTAAAATAGAGAGCGTATAATTGATTTGGAGGAATTCACTTATGAACCGTAAAAACTCAGAAGCAATCTACGCCGAAGCATGTGAACATATTGTCGGAGGCGTTAACAGCCCATCCCGCGGATACAAGGCAGTTGGCGGCGGAGCTCCCACTGTTATGGACCGCGCGCAAGGTGCTTATTTTTATGATGTAGACGGCAATCGATATATCGACTATTTAGGAGCGTACGGACCGATCATCACAGGACACGCACATCCTCATATTACAAAAGCAATCACAAAAGCGGCTGAAAACGGCGTATTATACGGAACACCAACCCGCCACGAAGTGAAGTTTGCCAAAATGCTGAAAGACGCGATTCCCGGAATGGACAAGGTTCGCTTCGTCAATTCCGGTACAGAAGCCGTCATGACGACAATTCGTGTTTCACGCGCCTTCACCGGACGTACAAAGATCATGAAATTCGCCGGCTGCTATCACGGCCACTCGGATCTCGTGCTTGTCGCTGCAGGTTCAGGACCAGCAACACTCGGTATTCCTGACTCAGCCGGGGTGCCTGCATCCATCGCCAAAGAAGTCATCACCATTCCATTTAACGATCCTGACAGTTACAGAGCCGCAATGGATCAATGGGGAGATGAGCTTGCTTGTATTCTAATTGAACCGATTGTCGGTAACTTTGGTATCGTAGAGCCGAATGAAGGTTTTCTTGAACTTGTTCATGAGTTAGCTGCCTCTAAAGGTGTGCTGACAGTCTACGATGAAGTCATAACTGCATTCCGTTTTCATTACGGCGCCGCACAAACCATGCTTGGTCTGCAGCCGGACTTGACGGCTTTCGGTAAAATCATCGGAGGCGGCCTGCCGATTGGCGCATATGGCGGCAAGAAAGAGATCATGGAACAGGTTGCCCCGCTCGGGCCTGCATATCAGGCAGGAACAATGGCTGGGAATCCAGCTTCTATTCTGTCAGGCATTGCCTGTCTCGAAGTACTGCAGGAGCCCGGTGTCTACGAAGAAATGGATCGACTCGGCGGTATCTTGGAAGAAGGAATTTTACAGCTGGCGAAGAAACACGGCATCAAAATGACGATTAACCGCTTAGGCGGCGCATTGACTCTCTTTTTCACAGATGTGACGGTTAATAACTATCAGCAGGCGGAAGATACGGACGGCGAGATGTTTGGACGTTTCTTCAAAGAAATGCTGAAAAACGGCATCAACCTTGCCCCTTCGAAGTATGAAGCATGGTTCCTGACTACTGCGCATACAGAAGAGGATGTAAAGGAAACATTGGAAGCCGTCGACCGTTCATTTAACGCAATAGCGTAACGAATGCATTGACCGTCTTGCAGCAATATTGTAAAGTAGCAAAAAAGAGCTTTTTCAGGAAAGGAATTACCCAATGAAACTTGGTGCCCGCGTCTTCAAAACGGGTATTGCGATTGTCATCGCCTTATTTATTGCACAATTACTGGAGCTGCCAACCGCAGTATTTGCAGGAATTGCAGCGATCTTCGCAATCCAGCCATCTATTTATAGATCGTATTTAACGATAGTGGAACAATTACAGGGGAATTTGATCGGCGCAACGGTGGCCGTTCTATTTACGCTGATTTTCGGTCCTCAGTTAATGATTGTCGGTTTGGCAGCCGTCATCGTCATGATCATCATGCTGAAGCTGGGTCTCGAAAAATCGATTTCACTCGCGCTTGTCACAATGATTGCTGTCATGGAAGTAAAAGGAGATGACTTCTTAACTTTCGCTCTCCTGCGGGTCGCCACTATTTTAGTCGGTGTACTTGCGGCATTTCTAGTGAATTTAATTTTTATGCCGCCTAAATATGAAACCAAACTTTTTCAGGCGATTCACCAGGCGCAAGATGAGATTATTCGTTGGACGCGTTTAGCCGGCCGACAGGCTTCTGAGCATTCGGCCACTAAAAAATCACTTAGCAAGCTGAAAGAACGTCTGATTCAGATCGATCAGCTGTATCTGCTGTTTAAAGAAGAACGCAGTTATTTCAAGAAAACTTCCGCTGCCAAAGCAAGGCGGCTTGTCGTCTACAGGCAAATGATTGCAACGACACGGAGCAGTTATGATGTGCTGAAAAGACTGCATGAATTTGAGAATGAACTGATCAATTTGCCTGAACACTTCAGAATGATGATTCAGGAACGTCTCGAAGCATTGCTCGTCTATCATGAGCAGCTTCATTTGAAATTCGTCGGCAAGCTGAAAGCAGACCGCGATGAATCCGAACTGCATAACGAATTTATTCAGCGCCAGGAAGTAATGGAGATTTTCGCCAAAGAAATCGCTATTACGAAAGAAGATGAAGAGTTTTCTGCCTATCATTTGCTCCATATCCTTTCTTCCATATTAAATTATGAAGAGCAGCTGGAGCATTTAGATACGCTAATGTCCTCTTATCAAACTCGCTATGAAGATGAAGAAAACACATTAGAAGATGAATTTTATTGAAAAACGCCGGTATGAGAAATTTCTCATACCGGCGTTTTTTCTAATTATCCCAGCTCTTGACGATTGAACAATCCAGCGTACGTCCCGTTCTTTTCCATCAATTCCCGGTGTGTTCCCGATTCTTTTAATTCGCCGTGGTCTATCACATAAATACAGTCTGCATGTGTAATAGTCGACAGACGGTGGGCTACGATCAGCGTCGTCCGTTCGTGTGCTAAACGATCAAGAGAATCCTGAATCAGCGCCTCACTTTCGAGATCCAGCGCAGATGTCGCTTCATCCAGGATCAGCAGTGCCGGATTTTTCAAAAATACCCTTGCAATTGCAATACGCTGTTTCTGCCCGCCAGATAATTTCACACCGCGTTCACCTACTCGTGTATCATAGCCTTCCGACAGCGCCTCAATGAATTCATGCGCGTTCGCAGCTTTAGCAGCTTCAATTACTTCTTCTTCTGTCGCTTCAGGCTTGCCCATCAAAATATTACTTTTGACAGAATCACTGAATAGAATCGAATCCTGCAGTACCATGCCGATCTGATCGCGCACGGATTTTACGGTTACATCCCGGATATCTTTGCCGTCAATGCGTATGGCACCGGAAGTAACATCGTAAAAGCGCGGAATCAAACTGATGATCGTCGACTTTCCTCCCCCACTCATCCCGACAAGGGCTGCAGTTTCTCCCGGACGAATTGTCAGGCTGATGTTTCTCAGCACTTCTTCTTCCTCATAAGCGAAAGAAACTTGATCGAACTGGATTTCTCCATCGATTGCCGGCAGCGATTTGGCATTTGCTTTATCCACGATATCGTACTCTTCATTCATCAAATCAAGCACACGGTCCATTGAAGCGAACGACTGTGTCAGTGAAGTGGATGCATTGACGAGTCTGCGGAGCGGAGAATAAAGTCGTTCAATGAATGCAATAAACGCAACCATAGTGCCGACAGATAAAGAGCCGTTGATTACTTGATAGCCCGCATAGCCAATAACGAGCAGCGGTGCGACGTCTGTAATGGTATTCACCACAGCAAACGCTTTTGCATTCCATCTCGTATGGTCAATCGCGCGTTCCAGAAAGTTATTATTGACTTCGTCAAAACGTTCCTGCTCTTTATCCTCAATTGCGAAACTTTTGATGATACTCATGCCCGCCACCCGTTCATGCAGATAACTCTGCACATCAGCAAGTGCCTGCGAGCGTTTGCGTGTCAATTCACGAAGTTTCCCAAAGAAGTGCTTGACGCTGAATGCGTAAAACGGAAATGCCAGCAGTGTCACAAGTGTCAGATTCACATCCAGGGTCAGCATGATACAGATGGCAATAATAATTGTGGCCAAGTCTAGCCAGACATTCATTAAGCCAATCATGACGAAGTTCTTTGTCTGCTCTACGTCATTGATCACTCTGGAGATGACTTCACCTGCCCGGGTATTCGAATAAAAACGCAGGCCCAGTTTCTGCAGATGCCCGTACAATGACTGACGGATATCAAATAGAATTTTATTACTGACAAGCTGTGCATAGTATTGTCGGTAATATTCCACAGGCGGCCGAATTAAAAAGAATAATATCGTTGTGCCGCCCAGCCAATAAAATAAGTATTTTGTTTTATCAGGATCGGACATCGTCGGTGAACCGATAATGTCGTCAATGACGATTTTCATTAATAGCGGCAGAAATAAAGGAATTGCAAATTTTACAACCCCGATGAAAACTGTGAAAATAATCTGCCAGTTATAAGGCTTTACAAATTGAAGATAGCGTTTAATACTTTCGCCCATATTGTGCCTCCTACAAAAAAACCTGACTCGCACAAAGGCAAGCAGGTTGTTCTTTACTCTTCCTGAAGCTGTTTATAAAACTCATACCGTGAAGTCCATACGTCGATGAAATCGGGTGCAAACGGACCTTTTCTCTGCTTGATCCAGCCCAGCAATTGCGTTAAGTTTGCTTGCAGGATCTGATCGATGACTTCCGGATAATTCATTTGGCGCTTATGATCGGCATACTCATCTTCGTCCAAAATCAAATAACTCATATCCGGGAACACTTTAACGTCTAAGTCATAATCAATATATTTCAAAGACTTTTCATCAAATACAAACGGTGAGCTCATGTTGACATAATAGTAAACGCCGTCTTCCCGCAGCATGCAGATGATATTAAACCAGTTTTCCGCATGAAAATAACAAATGGAAGGCTCACGCGTCAACCAAGTCCGGCCGTCTGATTCTGTCACAAGAGTTCGTTCATTTCCGCCAATGATAATGTTGCGGGTACCTTTTAAAACGAGCGTTTCCTGCCAGACACGGTGAATCTTGCCGTTATGTTTGTAGCTGTGAATCTGAATCGTTTCTCCTTCTTTTGGGATTGCCATTTTTTCTACCACCTTTGAGCCCAATGCCGCTGCCCTTGCTATCTGTTCATTATACCAACTGCTTTCCCAAATTTAAAACGATTCAACCAACTATTTCATATTTGCTTCATTTTCAAGGGACCGGAGAACGTTTTTATGTATAAGAAAACCGGTAGAAACGGCTTATATTAGCCATTTCTACCGGTCGGCGATGTCCATACTTACTCTGAACCTTTATATTGGTTCGCACGTGCACCCGAAGCATTCTGCTTATTGGCTTCTGCTTGACGGTTCTGCTCTTTTACATGATTCACATCTGTTTCAGATGCATATTCCTCATTCATGGATGACTGCATAGAAGAGGAAGCGGACTGCATTTTACCAGCAGACTGCGCATTTTGCTGACGGACCTGGTTCACGTCCGTTTCAGAAGCAAACTCTTCATTCATTGGCTGCTGCATAGCAGACTGCGCATTCTGTTGGCGCACTTGATTCGCATCTGTTTGAGATGGATCGTTCTGAGCATTGCGTTTTGGTTGCTTAGGCATGGATTATTCACCTCCGTGCCCCTTATGATGTCCACTGCACTCTTATTTATGCACTTAAAAACATGCAGTTTTTACCAATCAAGACTTTCGATGATTTTCAGGACAGGTTTAGGCTTTGCAAGTGCTTCAATTTGTTCTCTGCTGAAAAATGTCAGCTCTTCACTGATCGGCGTTCCGGCGGTTTGTGCCCGGTATGCGTCGATCTCCCACGTAATATGCGAGAAGACATGCACAAACTCGGTCGTTTTCGTTACGTTCCTCAGTGTAATGCCTGTTTGTGTTTCAAATGCTTCTGCAGCAGCAGTGTCCTCCAAGACGATCATAGGAAATTCCCATAGACCTGCCAGTAGACCTTTTCCCGGCCTCTTTTGCATAAGCCAATTACCTTCTTCATTTTGAACAGCAAATGCGCCGAGTTTAAGATGCTTCATTTTTTGTTTTTTACTCTTAATTGGCAGTTGCTGCTGTTTACCTTCCTCAAAAGCGATGCAATAGTCGCGAACCGGGCATAGTAAACAATGGGGATTCGGTGTACAGATCGTCGCGCCCAGTTCCATCAGTGCTTGATTGAAGGAAGAAGGATCTTCTTCAGAAATCAGCTCCATTACAGCCTGCTCGAATAATTTCTTATTTCGCGGCAGCGCAATATCTTCTTCAATCAATAAAATTCGTGAGAGCACGCGCATGACATTCCCGTCCACCGCGTGTTCCGGCACACCGTATGCAATACTCAGAATTGCCCCCGCCGTATAAGGTCCGACCCCTTTTAAAGCAGATATTTCTTTGCGGTTATCGGGCACAATGCCGCCATATGTCTCGACTACTTCCCTTACGCCTGACTGTAAATTCCGTACGCGCGAATAATAGCCGAGCCCTTCCCACATTTTGAGGATCTCTTCTTCTCCCGCACCTGACAGATCTGCCATAGTAGGAAACTTTTCAATAAAACGTTCATAATAAGGTATGACTGTCTCCACACGCGTTTGCTGCAGCATGACTTCAGATACCCAGATATAATAGGGATTATTCGTTCTTCTCCAGGGAAGATCTCTTTTTTCAGCTTGATACCATGTCAGCAAAGCCTGCTGGAATGCTTTCTTTTGTTCAATAATTTGCATAGCAACCTCACTTTTCAATTCTTATGCTTTTAGTTCTGAGGGAAAAGGGTATATAATTAATAGTAACTTCAGACATTTTTCGACTCTTTCTGTAAGGAAAAGGAGTGATGACTTGGATACAGGTACACATATTGCCATGGGCGTTGCCATCAGCGGACTGGCACTTGCCGATTATACGGTTGCAAATGACCCTTCCACAATGGGTGCAGTTTTTGCCGGTATCATGGTCGGTTCGCTAATTCCTGATATCGATACTGTATTGAAACTTCGAAATAACGCGGTTTATTTGCGTAATCACCGGGGAATTACCCATTCCGTTCCGGCGGTCATGCTGTGGCCACTGCTGATATCTATTCTGCTGACATTTATTGTGCCCGGCGCCGTATTCCTGCATGTATGGGCATGGACTTTTTTAGCAGTATTCATTCATGTCTTTGTAGATATCTTTAATTCATACGGCACGCAGGCGCTTAGGCCATTTTCACAAAAATGGGTGGCGATCGGCGTCATCAACACATTTGACCCAATTATTTTTGGGCTTCATGTAATTGCGATTTTAGCTTGGATTTTAGGAACGGATCCCGTTGTGACAATGGCCACATTATATATTGTAATCTTTTTCTATTATTTACTTCGCTTCGCTCTAAAAGGAGCTGTGAAACGCGCTGTCAAAAAAACTGTGCCCGGCGCTGCAGATATTTTCATTGCACCGACTATGAACTTCTTTCAGTGGCGTATAGCCGCTACAACTGACGTTGATCACTATGTAGGACGGGCTTATGGCCGTTCCATTACCATATACGATCGTTTTAAACGTGAACCGATGCCCGTTTCAAAAGAAGTTTCGGTCGCTTTGGAAGATCCGAATATGCAGGCGTTTGTATCCTTTTCGCCACTTTACCGATGGTCGGTCACACATAAAGGGGATGTGTGTGAAGTCCGTCTGATCGATTTGCGATACCGCAGTAAAGGCTACTATCCCTTCGTCGCCGTTGCGCATGTAGACGAAAATCTCGAGGTCGTGAATTCCTATACCGGCTGGATTTTTTCAGAAGACAAACTGCGCAAAAAGCTGAACTTTGCGCCGAATAATTAGAACACGCGGCTGTCCTGAAAGTTATAATGACTTTCGGGACAGCTTTTTCTAATGCAATAACTCCCGGCTGTCCAAGCAGACGCACCAAACTGTGGCAGAAACGATCCAAAGCTTGCAGTGAGCGCGCGTTTCCGCTGTCTTGCCGCACCAATCCAATCTTTAAACGAACCAAACTGACTGTCTAGCGGACCAATCCTATTACCCACCGTTAACAGTAAAAAATAAGAACTATCCAACAAGTCAGATGAAAATGACTTTCCGGACAGCCCCGTTCTTATTTTCCGCTCTTCACATCTTTCAGCATAGCAAGCGGCAAAGCTTCGATTGCCTTCTCTCCGCCTAAGCGATATCCCCAGGCAAATAAACCCTTTAAGTAATCGACCTGGAAAAAGACTCCTTCGTCTGCTTCAATCCGGTAGATTTCTCCCGGCTTGATCGTTGCAGGATCCACAAGATAGGACTGCACCAATACCGCTTTGCGCTGATGAACCGCATATTCACTGATCATGCCCATCTGTTCAGCCTTACGCGCTTTCTCCATCAGGACCCCAATTTCACTGCGCAGTTCATTTTCATTCATTTCGCTGTAGTGTTTTTCAGTATCCATCTTCTTCATTCCTTTTCTTTTCAATAAATAAATCGATTTGCGCGAGCGGTATGCCTTTTTGATACATTGACTGCTTGACGCGCTGACGCAAGTCTGAGCCCGAATATTTACTTTGATAGCGTCTCCAGGCTTTTTCACCAAAAGTTTCCGTAATATCAGACCATTCGTCTTCATCGCGCTCAATTGTCAGATTGCTCAGCACTTCCGAAATCTGCTGATAGGAAAAACCTTTTCTTGCCAGTGTGTTCTGTATTTTTTGCTTAACCTGCGCGGGCGGCTGCTGACTGTTCGAGCGCATCGTTTTCTCAGCAAGCTTCATCGCGTTCGCCATTTGATCTTCCATAGAATACTCCTCCAATGCTTGAGCTTGCAGTTCTTTGGGTATACCTTTCTTATAAAGGGATTGCTGAATAGCTCTCGGGCCTTTCAGCGTGCTGTTTTTTTCCGTCCGGACAAGCGCTTCCGAAAATGCTTCATCATTCAAAAAGCCCAGACGTTTCAATTTAACGATTGCTTCAAGGATCACAGCTTCCCCATACTCTTTTTCGAGAAGTTTCTTTTTGACTTCCATTTCACTGCGCATGCGGAAAGATAAAAAATGCAGTGCACGGTTAAAGGCTTTTTCAATTTGATCGGCATAGACAATTTCATCTGATGCCCAGTCGTCCAATTCCATGCCCTTTGTGAGTTCAAATTTCACTAAAACAGATTCATGGACACTGAATGCATACTGCTCATCGACGAAAATATTATAACGTTCGCTATCTCGTTTTTGTTGTGATATTTTGGTAATAAGCGGCACTTCTTCATCACCTACTTTGTCTTAGTATACCGCTTCTTTAGATGATGGTCAGCAATAGTGTATTAATTTCTTAGAGATTGGAGGGGAACTATTATGAAAGTGGCAATAACAGGAGGAACCGGATTTATCGGCAGCATATTGACTGCCAAACTTCAGCAAAAAGGACATGAAGTAATTATTTTGACACGCAAGCCTTCAACTGAACATGATGGCGTTCAATATGTCCAGTGGTTGACAGATCATGCAGCACCTGAGAATGAAATCGGCCACCTGGATGCAATTGTGAATTTAGCAGGTGTCTCCATTGATGAAGGTCGCTGGACTTCTGAGCGTAAAAAAGCGATCCATGATAGTCGGATTACAGCTACACAAGAGGTATTGCGGATTTTACGGACATTACCTAAAAAACCAATTGTCCTAGTCAATGCCAGCGCAATTGGTATTTATCCGCCGTCACTCACTGCGGAATATACCGATTCATCGACAGCCGTCGGCAATAACTTTCTAGCAAAGACTGTATATGATTGGGAAAACTTAGCTGAACACGCCGGCGATTTAGGTATACGTACGGTGTTCACTCGATTCGGGATTGTCTTAGGCAAACAAGGTGGCGCGCTTCCGTTGATCAAATTGCCTTATCAATTATTTGCTGGCGGTAAGATCGGAACAGGCAATCAGTGGTTCTCATGGGTCCATGTAGATGACGTCGCAAATGCCATTCTCTTTTCATTGGAGAACGAAACACTGGAAGGTCCGGTAAATGTTGTGGCACCGAGCCCTATGCATATGAATGCATTCGGCAAGACAATTGGGAAAGTATTAGGCAGGCCCCATTGGTTTCCAGTTCCTAGCTTCGCAATGGAGCTGGCACTGGGTGAAAAAAGCATTATTGTATTGGAAGGACAGCATGTGCTGCCGGCAAAATTGCTGAAAAACGGCTTTACATTTCAATTTCCTTCATTAGAACCTGCTTTAAAAGATTTAATATAGAACTTATTCTTTTTAGGAGATGCCGCTGCTGCATCTCCAGTCAGTTAATCGTCCATACATATTTACCGCCGTACAGCACATGCTCTAATAAAAGGAGTTGTGATGTATGGCTAAACATATTTCCGGAATCTTATTAGGCTCCATTTTGCTGGTCGTGGGAATTCTGGTCAATCCGTACGCAGTAAAAGCTGAGGAATTTCATTGGGGATTTAAGAAAGCGACGGACGGCGTTCCTCCTTCTGCCGGATCAGAACTTGATAAACTGCTGGATGATCATGGAGCGATCTATAAGGGGCAAGGAGAAGAGAAGGTTGTCTATCTGACATTTGATAACGGCTACGAAAATGGTTATACGGAAAGCATTTTGGATACGTTGAAAAAAGAAAAAACGCCGGCTACGTTCTTCCTGACCGGCCATTATGTAAAGAGCGCCAGTGATTTAGTAAAGCGCATGGTGAAGGACGGACACGAGATCGGAAACCATTCCTATGACCATCCGAATATGGCTAATTTATCCGAACAGCAGATGAAAGAAGAATGGGAAAAGCTTGACGAAGTACTGTATTCTGTAGCCGGTGTGAGGCGCACGGTCTATGCGCGGCCGCCTGAAGGTGTATTCAATGCAAAATTGCTGCAGGCAGGAAATGACCTGGGTTACCGTCATATTTTTTGGTCGGTTGCATTCATTGACTGGCATAAAGATCAGCCAAAAGGAAAAGACTACGCCTATAATGAATTAATGAAACAGCTGCATCCCGGCGCTGTAATCCTGATGCATACCGTTTCTCCTGACAATGCACAGGCTCTGCCTGATTTTATCCGCGACGCGAAGAAACAAGGCTATAAATTTCACTCGCTCGATCAGCTGGTCAAGGAGTATGAAAGTAAAAGTTCAATGACTCAATGAGTGCACATAAAAAGAGACCTTGTCTGTATTCTTTCTCCAACAGACAAGGTCTCTAATTATTTGGCTCTTCTTCAATTTGCATGTATATTCGTAGTTATCCAATGACTAACCTCAATTGGACAGTTACGGATCCCCTCCTTCGTAATTACCTATCTAGGATTCGATTCGTTTCTATAACTACGACCTCCTTTTCATTTGATTATTCTGACTATACCATCTATTCAGTTATCTGTAAACCCTTTTGTTTCATTTATTTTAAAATATTTTGCTCCATGCTTTGATGTGTATCTTCTCATCTGCCGGCTAAATTAGCTGCGCTTCCAGGCTATGAGCACGGCGGGGGGCGGTATGATCACGCAGCCGGGCCGAATGATCACATGGGCAGGGTGTATGAGCTGAACTGGCCGGGCTATGAGCGCTCGAGCTGTTACTGTGATCATCGGCGAAGCTTCTCTGTCAGGCTGGCCGCGCCAAGAAGACTTTCGCCCGCAAAGTCGAGCAACGGAACCCTACACAAACATGAATCTCAAGCGGAAAGATCAGATTGAAAAAGATCAGCTTTTAATATACGATATCAATGGTGGAAAGAGGTGGATGTATGGACACGTCAGAAAGTAAAGACCAAGTCGTCGAGCTGAAAAACCGTTTCAATCAATTCCTGGAAACACTGGAAGCAATCGAACCGGAAAAAACGGACCTCCAAGAAATAGACCGGCTGATTACGCTGCTGGATGAACTGGAAGAACAGATGGACAGTTATAAAAAATAACATATATATATCGGGGGATTTGAGATGTACATAGAGAAAATCGAAAAAAGTATGTATGAACTGATTTGCGAAACGTCCACGAACTTGCCTAAAGATGTTCGCCGTGCAATCTTGACGGCCAAAGAGAATGAAAATAAAGGCACAAGTTCAGCAATGAGTTTGGACACGATTGCCAAGAATATCAACATGGCGGACGATAAGCTGTCTCCTATCTGTCAGGATACAGGACTTCCGACTTTCAAGATCAAAACACCAATTGGTGTCAATCAATTAGAAATCAAAGCGGCAATCGTACGTGCAATCGAACTTGCTACGAAGGACGGGAAACTCCGTCCGAACGCAGTTGATTCATTGACCGGCGATAACAGCGGCAATAACCTGGGAATCGGCCTGCCCGTAGTAAAGTTCGAGCAATGGGAAGAAGAACATATCGAAGTCAAATTAATTCTTAAAGGTGGCGGCTGTGAAAATAAAAATATCCAATACAGCCTGCCAACTGAATTAGAAGGTCTCGGACGCGCCGGACGCGATTTGGACGGTATCCGCAAATGTGTGCTTCACTCGGTTTATCAAGCACAGGGTCAAGGTTGTTCAGCTGGTTTCATTGGAGTCGGGATCGGCGGCGATCGTTCTTCAGGCTATGATTTGGCAAAAGATCAGCTGTTCCGGGATGTGACGGATAGTAATCCAAATCCTGAACTTGCGAAGCTGGAAGATTATATTCTGGAAAAAGCAAATACACTTGGGATTGGTACAATGGGCTTTGGCGGCGAAGCAACACTGCTTGGATGTAAAGTCGGCGTTATGCACCGCATCCCTGCAAGCTTTTATGTTTCCGTGGCGTATAACTGCTGGGCTTATCGTCGTATGGCAGTGGATATTAATGCAGAATCCGGCGAAATTACAGACTGGCATTATAATGAAGGTGAGAAAATTGCATTCGAGCAGCCGGCAGAAGAATCGAAATCAACTGCACGCGTAGTGAAACTGCAAGCACCTATTTCAGAAGAAGAAATCCGTGGTCTACGGGTCGGTGACGTAGTGAAAATCTCGGGACGCATGTATACAGGACGCGACGCAATCCATAAGCACCTTTCAGAGCACGACGCACCGGTTGATTTGGACGGTCAAGTTATTTATCACTGCGGGCCGGTGGTTCTGAAAAATGAAGAAGGTAAATATGAAATCAAAGCGGCTGGTCCTACTACTTCAATTCGTGAAGAACCGTATCAAGGCGATATCATGAAAAAATTCGGTATCCGTGCCGTTGTTGGAAAAGGCGGTATGGGTCCCAAAACTTTGGCGGCGCTCCAGGAACACGGCGGCGTATATTTAAATGCAATCGGAGGCGCTGCCCAGTATTACGCAGATTGCATTAAAGAAGTTGAAGGTGTCGACTTGCTGGAGTTCGGTATTCCCGAAGCTTTATGGCATTTGCGTGTGGAAGATTTCACCGCAGTTGTCACAATGGATTCTCACGGCAACAGTCTTCATGCTGATATCGATAAATCTTCCCTGGAAAAACTGTCTCAATACAAAGAGAAAGTCTTCAATTGACCCGCGGGCAGCGAATGAAATTTCATTCGCTGCTTTTTTATGTTTTATGGGTCTTCACCAAAACATGTGCTTGACAGTTTAATTGATGAGCAGTTTGAGATTTTTCGTGATTGCGCAGTATAGGATGGTAAGTGGGAAGACACCGTTTCCCTGCGTTCCAGGCGGACGCGTTCCGGAGGGCCCTCGGTGAGCCAACTGGTCGCTTCGCTCCCTTTAGTTGTCTCATCCTATCGGGCTGATCCTCCCGGAGTCGCCGCCTTCCACTCCGGTACACTAGGCTGGTTTTTCAGGACTTTTTATGTGAGTAGGTAGTAGTATGAGCATACTATTTGAGACTATAACGATAGTACCGATGTTTCATGCACTACTTATCATTCTGCAAATACCTAAATTCCTGTGGTCAATGCGTTTACAAAGTCGAGAAAAGAAACTACACCAACTAAACTCGCCCTCTGCAAAAAAGCAACATGACATACTTTCCGCAACACCAGCGTAGGCGCAACTGCGGGGTCGGCCGTTGCGATGAGACCGGTGGCATGTTCTTCGCCAGTAGGCTTATCGCGTTAGGCAATCCCCCAGCGCTGAAGAGGTGTCAAACTGCAAACTCACACTTTATTCAAAATTCCTACAAAGTCGAGCAACGAAACCCGCACAAATCCACCCCCTGCCAAACTGCAGCAGGATTTTCGCAATACGCACGTGACAGGGTCAAGAACAGATTTTGGCGCAGAACCTGTTTTATAAATGTTTTTTGTTCAATTCAGTAACAATCTCTTGTAAACAATGCTATACTGTAGTTAATAATAATTATAATTTCATAATCATTCTATTTTAAGTTTTAAAAGTCGATTCTACTATGTAGAATCGACTTTACTGCTTTAATTAGCCACTTGAAATTGAAATTCATTATCAATTAGGAGGAGTTCAAATGACAATATACACAAGAGAGCAGCCAGAACAGAACGTTGACTGGTCTTCCCGCTTAGAATTAATTGCAGCCATCCTGTCGGGTATTTTCATCTTGACTGCATGGATTTTCAGCAAAAATGGTACAGAAACATTTTCTATTACGCTGTATATCGTTGCTTTTTTAATTGGCGGATATGCAAAAGCGAAAGAAGGAATTGAAGAAACCATAAAAAACAAAGAGCTGAATGTTGAGATGCTGATGATATTTGCGGCGATCGGTTCGGGAATTATCGGTTACTGGGCGGAAGGCGCCATACTGATCTTTATTTTCGCAATCAGCGGTGCGCTGGAAACTTACACATTGAATAAAAGCCATAAAGAAATTTCTTCATTAATGGAAATGCAGCCCGAAGAAGCATGGCTGATTAAAGAAGACGGCAGCGAGGAAAAAGTCTCAACTTCTTCATTGGCGCCTGGAGCAGTACTGCTAGTGAAGCCGGGTGAACGGATTCCTGTTGACGGCCAAGTCTTGAGCGGCATAACATCGGTTGATATGTCGGCAATCAACGGCGAGTCGATACCTGTGACTAAGTCAGAAAACGATGAACTATTCGCAGGAACAGTGAACTTGAACGGAGCCATCCGAATGACGATGACGAAGTCGAGTTCTGAAACATTGTTCCAAAAGATTATTGCTATGGTACAGAATGCGCAAAGTGAAAAATCTCCTTCGCAGCAGTTTATCGAACGTTTTGAAGGATCCTATGTAAAGATTGTACTGACTGCCGTCTTGATCATGATGTTCCTTCCCCACTTTGTGTTTGGCTGGGATTGGACTACGACGTTCTACCGTGCAATCGTACTGTTGGTAGTTGCCTCCCCCTGCGCGCTGATGGCTGCTATTATGCCCGCTACTCTTGCAGCTGTTTCCAACGGGGCAAGACGCGGCGTTCTATTTAAAGGCGGTGTGCATTTGGAACATTTGAGCTCACTGAACGCATTTGCTTTTGATAAAACAGGCACATTAACGACAGGCAAACCAATTGTGATGGATTTCATTGTCAGAGAAGGAACTGATCCAAATAAAGCACTTGCTTTATTCGCAGGTATTGAGTCTATGTCAAATCACCCGCTGGCAAAAGCAATTATCCTGTATGCTGATCAGCAGCAAATCACGCCAGAGCGGAATCTTCACATTGAAGATGTCCCTGGTTACGGAATCAAAGCTGAAACAGATCACGGACTTATTCATATCGGGAATCCCAAATTTGTCGGTACTGACCTGGCGGAGAAATTTCAGGACGGCATTGCTGCGTCCCTGGCCAATGAAGGCAAAACAGTCATTTTCATGAAAGATAAAAATGGCATCGCCGCACTGGCCGCATTGAAAGATACACTGCGGAAAGAAGCCGTCTCTTCTATAAAAGCGTTACAGGCTCTTGGCATCCGCACTGTGATGCTGACAGGAGATAATGAAAAAACGGCCCGTGCGATTGCAGATGAAGTCGGTGTGGACTCTTATGTGGCGGAATGCCTGCCACAAGAGAAGGTTATGCATCTTAAAAAATTATTGAACGAGTATAAAACAGTCGGCATGGTCGGCGACGGCATCAATGATGCACCGGCTCTTGCTACCGCCACTTCAGGCATTGCGATGGGCGAGGGAACAGATGTCGCATTGGAAACTGCGGATGTGGTACTGATGCAGAACGACCTGAACCGCCTGTCATATGCCATCAAGGTTTCCAGAAAAATGCAGCGCATCGTTAAACAGAATGTTTTCTTCTCGATTGCAGTCATAGCGATACTCATCATTTCGAACTTCATGCAGGCGGTGGATTTACCGCTCGGTGTCATCGGTCACGAAGGCAGTACGATTCTCGTGATACTGAACGGGCTGAGAATGCTGAATAAAATCGAATAGAAAAAAGGCAAGGGCAGAATGATTCTGCTCTTGCCTTTTTTCAAATTACAGTCTGCTGTTTCTTTTTATAACGTTCCTGCATGACTGAATTGATGATTCCGCCAATCAGCAGGATGATGGCCGACAGATAAAGCCACATTATTAATACAATGATCCCCGCGATGCTGCCGTACGTATTCGCATAGCTTCCAAAGTTACTAATATAGAAAGAGAAAGCCAGCGACGTAAGTATCCATCCAATCGTCGCGAAAATGGAACCCGGGATAATACTTTTATAACGCAGCTTAATATCCGGGACAAGCCAGTACAGCAATGAAAATACAGCAAATATCATTACTGGCGGTATGATAAAACGGATATAAGTCCACACCGTCAAAAATGACTCTTCCAGTCCTAGGAACGAGAAGAAAAACTTACCGATCGGCTGGCCGAAAATCGGCAGAACCAACGCCACTATTACGGTAGCAATCAGCATAATCGTGAATCCGATTGACAGCCCCTTTGAAACAAAGAAGTTTCGGTCATCTTCTACTTCGTATGCATGATTTAAGCCTTTCGTGACAGCGCTCATCCCTTTAGATGCGGACCAGATCGTCGCAAGGATACCGACCGACAGCAAGCCGCCGCTGCGATTATCCAGCACTTCGGAAAGTGTTCCTTCGATCAGCGCAGCTGTGCTCTCCGGTGCGTACTCACGGATGAACAGGAATATCTGGCTTTGATCCAGATTCAAATAAGGTAAAAGTGTGAAAAGAAAGATTAATAGAGGGAATAATGACAATAGGAAAAAGAACGCCAACTGCGAGCCTGTGGCTGATACATCCAATTCTTTTAAACGGATGATCAATTGTTTGATGAAGCCGCTCGTCGTTGCGGGATTAAAATCTTCTTCGTTTCCATCTTTGACATCTTTGATGAAATCCTTTACCTTTTCGGTTTTAGAAACTTCCTCAGAATCAGAAGAAGGGGCAGCTTTGTGATGATCCACTTCATGCGTCCCCCTTTCGTTTATCGACTCAGTATTTATTATCTTTCCAGCGGTATTACGTTTTTTTTTTGAACCATCGGCGGCAATGAACCGTCCTCCTGGTCAGTATCGGCAGAAGGTTGATTTGAATCCTCATCAATAATCTGCTGATATTCTGTCTTCGCTTCACTGAATGCGTCTTTTGTATCGGTAAACATTTCTTTCACCTGCGGAGTCAGAGTTTTGATTTCATCCACTTGTGACTTAATATAACCGACATCCCCCTTCACTTGCTCAACGAGAGTTTGAACTTTGTCTTTCTTTTCTTGAAGTTGATTTTTCACCAGATCAGGATTTTCTTTGTAATACATCAGTTTTTCATAAGAAACTCTTGCTGAAGTAGCGGTGGATTGTCTTGTTGCACGATCCAGCATACTGACAGCCGCGCCAAGTACCGCGCCTCCTAAAATAAATCTTCCTAACTTGCTAGAACCCATGAATTTCGCCTCCTTATCGCGTTTCCATCACTCTCATTATACCCACACTGCAAGTTGCCAAACAATGAAAGTGACACTTTTTCGAAAAAAAGCTTGACGCAGAGTTGTATTTTTCGGATTATTAAGACTAACAGGAGAAGATTAGAATTCTCTCGAAGGAGCTGACCAGTGATAGTTGAGGAATAGATATAATTATGTATTGGAGGGGAAAAGATGGAGAGATTAGAGAAATTTTTAACTGCTGCATCAGATTTAATCTGGGGCCCCCCGCTGCTGATCTTATTAATCGGTACCGGAATATTTCTTACCATACGTTTAACAGTTATTCAATTGCGCTTATTACCTTACTCATTAAAGCAAGTATTCACAAGAAAACATGATAAAAAAGCAGATGGAGATATTTCGCAGTTCCAGGCTTTGATGACAGCAATGGCGGCTACCGTCGGTGTTGGAAATATTGTCGGGGTCGCTTCTGCCGTAGTTGCAGGCGGACCAGGCGCGATTTTCTGGATGTGGCTCGCCGGATTCTTCGGAATGGCGACTAAATACAGTGAAGCCATACTGGCGGTAAAATATCGCGTCAAGGATTCTAAAGGCTTAATGGCCGGCGGGCCGATGTATTATCTGGAACACGGTCTAAAGCAAAAATGGCTTGGTGTGCTGTTTGCCATCTTTGGTGCACTGGCTGCATTCGGGATCGGTAACGGAACACAGTCAAAAGCTGTTGCGGACGTGATGAAAAGTACTTTTGATGTTCCGCATTGGATTACAGGAGCAGTTCTGCTTGCATTCGGTGCTCTCGTCATTCTCGGCGGAATCAAATCGATCGGGCGTGTAACAGCGTTTTTCGTTCCGATTATGGCATTATTTTATTTCATTGCTGGCGCGATTGTTATGGTACTTAACATTGAACAGGTACCGGCTGCATTCGGACTGATCTTCTCTGATGCATTCACGGGCCAGGCAGTAGCAGGCGGTGCAATCGGTGCGGTAATCCGCTTCGGAGTTGCGCGCGGTCTCTTCTCCAATGAAGCCGGACTCGGTTCTGCTCCTATTGCGGCAGCAGCTGCAAAAACGGATTATCCCGGACGCCAGGCTCTCGTGTCCATGACACAGGTTCTGTTTGATACATTGATCATCTGTTCCATTACAGGCGTAACAATCGTTATGAGTAATCAGTGGCAGGACAAATCGATTGATGCAGGTACACTGACTGCCGCGGCGTTCGGATCATTCTTAGGCGGCATCGGACCGATACTCGTCTCAATCGGACTCGTATTCTTTGCTACATCTACAATTTTAGGCTGGAGTTATTACGGTGAGAAGTGTTTCCAATACCTTGTACCAAACCGCATTGCCGTCATTATATACCGGGTAATCTTTGTCGCCTTTATTTATGTCGGGGCAACATCTTCACTCGACTTAGTATGGCTTCTGGCAGATGTACTGAACGGTCTGATGGCGATTCCAAACTTAATCGGGCTTCTTGGTTTATCCGGAGTAGTTGTGCTGGAAACCAGACGTTTCAAGAAGAAGATTGATGAAGAGCGGGAAGAAGCTAGAAAATAACGTTCCACAGTTCAGTTGACAGCTTACTGCTTTCATGAAATGATAGATTTGATTAGCACAGAAAGGCGGTCCCGTTATGGATTTATCTACAAAATCACCTGAAAATATTGCTTACATGATTGATAAAATTAAAGATAAGCTTCGCATGGTAAACGTAGATGCGATGAAATCTGATAATTTCAGTACAGAGCAATATGAAGACTTGCACTATATGTATGAAATGGTCATGAAACGTGATAATATCACACCAAATGAAATGCAGGCAATTGCTGCAGAACTTGGTTCATTACGCAAATAAAAAAGACTCCCTGAGGGGAGTCTTTTTTATTATTGAGGTTCAATGCTCGTACCGTCTTCCATAACGAGCGGTTGAATAAGCACTTCAACTCTCCGGTTTTTACTGCGGTTTTCTACTGTATCGTTCGGTACAATCGGCTTAAACTCGCCATATCCTTTTGCGCTGAAAAGGTTGGGATCCACCTCATTGCTTTGAACGATGATTTCCAGGAAATTCACTGCACGCATGACACTTAGTTTCCAGTTTGAAGAGTATTCTGCATTATGAATCGGAATATCGTCCGTATGCCCGGTAATAATAACCTGGCGCGGTCTGTCCAATGTCAGCAGCTGTGATATGTCATGAGCAAGACTTTTATACTCAGGACTAATCCCCGCTTCGCCTGATTTAAACAGTACACTGTCACGGATTGTCAGCAACAAACCTTCGCTCGTAAGCACGGTATCAAATTGATTTTCCAGCTCATTCACTGCAATATATTCTTCTAAATCGGCCTGCATTTCACCAAGCGACTGCTGATCTTCAAGATAGGAGGAGTTTTCATTCAGCTCCCCTACGGAGTCTTCAGGTACCGGGACATTTGTCGGAGCGGATTCACTCATAATTCCGCTGCCGCTTTCGAATATCTCACTAAACACTGCCGACATCTGCTGAAATCGTCCTTCATCCACAGAACTGCTGGCGAAAAGAACGATGAACAGCGCGAGCAGCAATGTTAACAAGTCAGCATATGGCAGCAGCCAGGATTCGTTGATATGTTCAATCTCATGCTTCTTTTTCTTACGTTTCTTCGACAACCTGACCAGCCCCCTTGCCATCGCCATCAGTAGCAAGCTTCTTACGGTCTTCCACCGATAAGTAAGATGCAAGCTTCTGCTCAATTACACGCGGTGCTTCCCCTTCCAGAACAGAAAGAATTCCTTCGATGACCATTGTCTTCTGGCGTACTTCTTCTTTAGATTTACGGACCAGTTTATTGGAGAATGGGTGCCAGAGTACATACCCTGTAAAAATCCCCAATAAAGTTGCAACGAACGCGGCAGATATCGCATAGCCGAGCGCGTCGATGTTATTCATATCACTTAATGCGGCAATCAGTCCGACAACCGCCCCCAGAACTCCGAGCGTCGGCGCATATGTACCTGCCTGCGAAAAGATCAATGCTCCGACTGAATGACGTTCCTGCATCGCTTCCACTTCTTCACTCAGAACATCACGAATATAATCTGCATTTTGACCGTCAATCGCAAGACCCAGACCACTTTTTAAAAACGGGTCTTCTATTTCATCAGTTTTCGCTTCTAATGCTAATAGACCTTCACGGCGTGCTACATCTGCCCATGAAGAGAATAACCGGATTAAATCTGCATCCGAAGTCAGTTTTTGCTGTGTGAAAATAATCTTGAAAAGTTTAGGCACACGCTTCAGTTCATTCATCGGAAAGGCAATAACTACTGCCGCTACCGTACCGCCGATAATTATCAGAATAGCTGCCGGGTTTAAAAGCGCATCCGGTGTCACACCTTTAAGTGTCATCCCGACGAGAAGCGCCACTAAGCCCACTACTAACCCTACTACTGTGGATAAATCCATTATAAAAGCCTCCAAGTACTGCATTCTTCTTATTATTTCGGTCATTTGCTGTAGTTCTTTAGTAGAAATGTATGACAAAAAGTGATAATTTTATGGCGTTTTGAAAGCCTGCTGTTGCTTTATGATTGCGAAGTCCAATCCGCCCTTGATATTATTGACTTATAGAAGTGAAAAGGAGATGTCATAATGGAGCAATTTGAAACCCAGCTTTCCAACTACGCTGAACTGGCCGTTAAAGTAGGTGTCAACATTCAGCAGGATCAATATTTGTTTATAAGTGCTTCCACTGATACAACACAGCTTGTACGGTTAATCGTCAAAGAAGCTTACGAAGCAGGTGCACGTCAAGTGTTTGTCGACTGGGCTGATGATGTCGTCACGCGTCTTCGCTATGAAAAAGCTCCTGCAGATTCCTTCGCGGAGTTCCCTTCATGGAAGAAGATGGAACGTGAAGAGCTTGCCAAAAAAGGCGCTGCTTTTATGTCTATCGTCTCGCAGGACCCTGATTTATTAAATCGCATTGAATCCGGCCGGATCCGTGATAATCAAAAAGCATCCAGTACAGCACTCAGTAAATTCAGACAGGCAATGCAGGCCGATAAATTCAGCTGGACAGTCATTGCTGCCGCATCACCGGCATGGGCTGCTAAAGTGTTCTCCGAAAAGCCGGCAGAAGAACAAGTTCCTGCTCTCTGGGAAGCCATCTTGCGGGCTGTAAGGGCAGATTTGCCGACCCCTGTTGATGCATGGCTGAAACATGATGAAAACCTTCATAAAAAGGTAGATTATTTGAATGGCAAACATTATCACAAACTCCATTATACAGCTCCAGGTACAGATTTAACAATAGAATTACCGGAAAAGCATCTATGGTGCGGAGCTGGCAGCATCAATCAGGCGGGGCATGAATTTATGGCAAATATGCCGACAGAAGAAGTATTTACAGCTCCATTGAAAAATGGTGTGAACGGGTATGTTTCCAGTACAAAGCCTCTGAGCTATGCAGGTACAATCATCGATAAATTTACTATCACTTTTAAAGACGGCGCGATAACAGATATTTCTGCTGAACATGGCGAGGAAATGCTGAAGCAGCTGATTGATACAGATGAAGGCGCTAAGTTTTTAGGTGAAGTGGCGTTAGTGCCGCATGATTCTCCCATCTCAAACTCCAATATTTTATTCTATAATACGCTGTTCGATGAAAATGCCTCTAACCATTTAGCGATCGGCAGTGCATATGCCTTCAATTTGGACGGCGGAAAAGAGATGGATTCTGAGCAGCTTCAGAAAAACGGTTTGAACCAAAGTCTTACACATGTGGACTTCATGATTGGTTCAGAACACATGGATATTGATGGAATTTTGGCTGACGGCAGCATTGAACCCTTATTCCGAAAGGGAAATTGGGCTTTCTAAAATCCGTCACATTTTATTCAAACTTTGGCTCAGCCTCTTAAAATCACGCCTGATTTCGTGTATAATAGGTAACAGAACATATCATAATTGAAATGAGGGACTCACGATGGCTTTAATGTTCACTACAGTTATCGGTTACACAGTAGTACTTGGACTTGCGTCATGGTTTACCATGCATTTCTTAGCAAGTGCACTGGATTCATCTGACTCAGTAATCATTGATCCAAAACCTGAAGCAAGAAACTAATTTGCTTGATTCCGTCCCTGACGGATACAGTTTTACAGGAAAGAGTTGCCTACCTGGCGACTCTTTTCTTTTATAAATTTTTAAAATCATTGTCAGTAGACAGAACATTTCGATGCTTCTTGCTGGAATACAGGACAGTAGCGGGTGTACTATTATATAGTATAAAAAAGATGAAGCTCCGGGAGGTTATTGAAATGACATCGTTATCTGAAATTATGAATTACAATCAAGCATTCGTGGAAGAGAAGAAATACGAAGAATTCGCCACTACCAAGTTTCCAAATAAGCGGATTGTCATCCTGACTTGCATGGACACCAGACTGATTGAACTTCTTCCTAAAGCTATGAACCTGAAAAATGGCGATGCTAAAATCATTAAGAGTGCCGGCGCTATTATTACGCATCCCTTCGGTGGCCTGATGCGAAGTGTTCTTGTAGCAGTTTACGAACTGCAGGCAGATGAAGTGTATGTAGTCGGTCACCATGACTGCGGTATGAGCTCGATCGATACAGACCGTATTGTCGGCAGTATGGTCGACCGCGGCATTGACCCTGGTATGTTCAAGACACTTGAATATTCAGGCATCGATATGGAAGCGTGGCTGCATGGTTTCAGCGATGTCACAGAGAGCGTGAAAAAGAGTGTGGACGCTATCAAGAATCATCCATTGATACCAGCAGACGTCAATGTCCACGGTCTTGTCATCGATCCTGAAAATGGCAGGCTGGATGTTATTGAAAATGGTTATGAGGCAGCTGAAAGAGTATAATTGCTGTGAGGATAATAGGGCTGTTCCAGACATCATGATGATATGATGTCTGGACAGCCCTATTTTTCAAACCTCATTTAAAACAGTTATTTATCTGCAACAGAGTCCAATTTAGTTCTTGTGAAAGGTCGTTTAAAAAACCCACTATTATCTGAGTGTTTTTAACGCACCGCTCCAAGCAATAACTTGGTCAAGCATCAAATCCACATTATCCAAATGCAGCTCTTGTGGTTTCAATACCGATCCGTTTTCAAAAACAGTAAAGAGAGATAGCGTAGGATGGGTGCGCACATCTGCAATCATTAGTTCTCCCAATATACCTAGCAAATGTTCTGCTGCTTGAGCCCCACCTGTTGAACTATAACTCACAATACCTGCAGCTTTGTTATTCCATGCATCACGCGCAGAATCCAATGCATTTTTCAGCGCCCCTGAAATACTATGATTATATTCCGCGACAACAAATACAAAACCATCCAAGCTGGCCAGTTTGTCATTCCAAGCCGTAATTCCGGGCTCAATCCCGTCAATTGTTCCTAAGAATGGCAATTGGAATTCAGCAATATCGACGATTCCATAATTGGTATCTCCCCGTTTGTCTGCAATTCCTTTTATCCATTCCCTACTTGTGGGCTAATCCGACCTTCACGTGTACTACCTAAAATAATTCCTAACTCATCGTATTCATTTTGTCTTCCTTCTTAGATTGTTTCAGTAAATATTCTTGTGAAAAAACTCATCTATATTGGTTGAACTTAAAACTTACATTGTAGAAGTAACTTAGCGCCGTTGATTTTCGTTCCAGGCGGACGCTTGTCTTGCGGACCCGCGGTGATACAACTTTCAACTACAATCAACCGAGCAGTCAGAACATAACTCCCTTTTACATGTGAAAAATTTAATACAACTTATATAATTGGTACCAACCTATTCTTTCTTTTGCAAGTCTACCTGTTTATACTTCTAAAAGGATTCGATTTCCTGAAGGATCAAATACGATATAGTGAGTGTCTTCTTCTATAACGCTTCCGCCAATGCACTTAATATTTTCGATGACTTTCAAGCGGGTATCTCCATCAGGTAAAACGAGTGTAAAGGATTTGAGACCTACACTATTATGAGACGGCCGCGGTGCTCCCTTCCCGTTCCATAGGTTGACTCCTATGTGATGGTGGTATTTTCCGGAAGATAGGAACAGCGCCTGCCCACCAAACCGGTTGACGACATCGAGTCCTAAACCCTTCACATAGAACTCTTCAGTTTTCTCCAATTCAGAAACGTGTAAATGGATGTGCCCCATCACCGTTCCTTCCGGCATTCCAGGCCATGCCAACTCTGGACTAGCAATGGCTAGCAGATTTTCAAAATCAAGAGGATCGACGGTCATCGTCACTTCATCCTCTATCCAAATCCATTCAGAGGAAGATCGATCGACATAAATCTCAATCCCGTTTCCATCTAAGTCATTGAGGTACAGCGCTTCACTGACATGATGATCGGAAGAGCCAAATGGAATACCTTGTTTGGATAAATGAATCACGAGATTCGCCAAATCCACTCTCTTCGGTAATAGAATTGCAAAATGATACAACCCTGTAGTTCTAACTTGCTTAGGCAAAACATCTTCCGGTTGTTCCAGTGACAAAATACTGTCCTTTCCATTTACTGTTAGCTTTACAGAAGAAGTGGTTTGCTCTAGGATTTCGAAACCAAGTGTATCTTGGTAGAATGATAGCGCCCGCTTCAAGTTTTCAACTTTAATTTGTACATGACCAACAAATGCTGTTGGCTTCGTATGGAAACTCATATTAATCCTCCTATCGTTTTTTCTAAATGATTCATTAGATATTAACTTAACCAGTACAATTCAACCCTCACTTTGTAAGTTAATTACTTTATGTAACTAACAGTATATTAGTATCAAGCTTTCGTCAAGTACTTTTGTTTCATTATGTAAGCTAAACGGTTTTCATGGTATACTGTGTGTAAAGAGGTGAATATCCAATGAAACAACCAACAATTTGTCCGAAATTCGAAAAAGCCATCTCACTTCTTAGTCAAAGATGGACGGGGTTGGTAATTTATCAGCTTTTATCAGGGACTCAACGGTTTAACGAGATTCAGTCTGCAGTTGGAATTAGCGGCAAAGTCTTATCTGATCGTTTGAAGGACTTGGAAAACCAAGGAGTTGTCAAACGGGAAGTATTCCCTGAAACTCCTGTAATCATTAAATATTCCTTAACCGAAAAAGGTCATTCTCTGGAACCTGTTCTAAAAGAAATTGAAAACTGGTCGAAATATTGGGTATCTTCAGAAGATGAAGTACCCTGCGAACTTAATTAGGGGCTGCAGAATAACTTACTATCCCTCTATCTAATAATTTCATACATCTTTTGTTGAATAAAGAGTGCACAGAGAAACTTGAAAACTTAGACTTGAAGAGCATAACAGGTACGAACACAGCAAAAACCAGATAATTACGCGTCATGAGTTCTTCTTACAATTCGGAGGTCATGAACTCTGGTCACCGTTGCGTTGTCAGGGTTTCCCTACTACCTTGAACCGTATAAGATATTTACATCAAGACGCTAGGAGATACCCAACGAGGAAGTATGGCTTATAATAAACGACTTGCACTTGGCTCTCTCGTTATCATAGAAAAACTAGGGCTGAGTAACGTAGAAACAATCCAAAACATTTAGGGTAATCCATCTCTGTAATACTTCATCTGACTTATTTTCTTTCAGGAAATAACTCTTTTCTCATTCTCGCAAATGTTCAGTGTAGAGTTGCGAAGTCTGCTTTTGATTGATCAAAGAGTTACAGAATTACAGTTAGTTTGAAGAAAAGCATTATTTGCATTCCGCCTAGCGAATGCAAATAATGCGGAGTTAGCCGCTTCAGCTTCTAAGATACATGATATTCTTCAACTTCAAATATTTGTATGCAAATTAAATCCGGCTTCTTCTATTCGAAGAGCCGTTTTTTAATTTTTGCTGTCCATTTCCGCCACGCGGTCTTGCCCTTTCAATAATCCTCTTCCAAAATAGCGTACATATAATGATCTTCCCATACACCGTTTATAAACAACAGCTGCCTCAATAGGCCTTCCCTTTGAAAACCTGCTTTTTCCAGCACTTTTACGGAACCGCCGTTGCGGGGAGACACGTAGGCTTCTACACGGTGCAGATTGGCTTTTTCAAAAGCAAAATCATTTACCAGTCTCACCGCTTCGGTTCCGATTCCCCTGCCTGTCTGGTTTTGATCGATGGAATAGCCGACAAATCCGCTGGAAAAAGGCAAACGCTTAATACTGTACAGTGAAATCTGTCCGATAATCATGCTCGATCTAGAGTCAAAAATCCCAAAATTGTATTCTCTCCGGTCACGCATCTGATAAAGTGATTCGCGAATTTTATCTCTCTGCATGGCTACTGTGTAATACGTGTGATCATGCCGAGGTTCAAATTCCGTCCAATAGTCTTTATTTGCAATGAGCAGCTGGGTGAACTGATAGGCATCATCTTCTGTCAGCACCCGCAGGTAGCATTGCTCCCCTTCCAGTAAAATCATATTCTCCTCATCCTTTTCGAAGCATTCTGTTCTAACCGTATATTTCATTCAGGTTATGAATGAAATGGAGAATCCATGCTGTTTACCTGAATTTGTTAGTATTCATTATAGTATTTTTTTCGTCTATAAGACAATTATATCAAAAAGAGCAAGATTACAGTCAATAGAATGTCATACTTTATTATTTGTAAAGGAAAATTCATACTTTCCTCATTTATTATCCGTTATTCTCTGTATACTGTTGTTCAGGAGGATTTTATCATGCTAAGAATACTATTTATGGTACTTTCGCTGCTCATCATGATTTGCACACATATATCTGCCAATTTGATTCCGTTGAATGGGCTGACCACTTGGGAAATTGCCAATAGAGTGCCTGTTTTATTCATGCCGGCAGAATATGTCTTTTCCATTTGGATCGTGCTTGATTTATTAATGGTGAGTTGGTTATATTTATTTATTAAAACTTCAGCTGGCCTGTCTTCATCGATTGTCAATCTGCGGTCAATCTGTTTTTGTCTCAGCTGCTTTTTAAATATCGCATGGCTGTTATTATGGCACTACGGCTTTTACTACTGGGCGATCGTCAGCGTGTTCGCTTTACTGATCTGCTTATTGGTTTTCTATTTCAGTTATCCGAAAATGGAGTACTTAAGTCGGGAGCGCTTGCCGATCTCCGCCTATATGGGCTGGATTTTCATCGCGGTCATTGCGAATACGTACTATGCTTTCAAATTCCACGATTGGACAGGATGGGGTCTTAGTGATCCGTTATGGACTGTCATCTTCTTGAGCCTGACTACGGCTATTGCTTTACACTTTATGTATCATTACCGGGATTCGATTTTCAATCTGATTATCATTTGGTCTTTCATCGGAATTGCGATAAAAAACGGTACGGATGAATTGTTCGTCTCTACGGCAGCTTTATTCCTTTCTGCTGTTATTGCTTTTATTTTAATCATGGGTAAACGCTTTTCAAAATCACAAAGCTTTTAAGAAGACTGTCTGGAGGTCAGTAAAATGACTTTTCACAGACAGTCTTTTTTTAGAATGATGATTCAAGTGATGTTTTAAGCAAATCAGGGTATAGGTTACTGTATGAACCATCATGCTATAGAGGACTGTATGGGAGGCTGCACTATGACAAATTCAAGATTACTTTCTTCTCTATGCTATTTCAGTATTTTTTTCGCACCGCTTCTTCTGCCTGCCATTATTTATTTTGTGACAGATGAGTTTGAAGTCAAACGGCACGCAAAGAAATCCATTATTTCGCATATCATCCCAATGGCACTATTAATCGCAGGATTCATTGTTATGTCATTTTCTATTTTCTCTTTTAATCCGCAAGTTGTCGCACCGACTGATGGAAACTTTATATTTTGGAGTATGACTCCCCTGATTTTCATTATTTTATACAGCCTTTTATTTCTGGTCGTGTTAATTTGGAATGTCTATCAAGGAATTAAGGTGTTGAAATAGTCCCCTTTTTTCGGGCAAAACATTAAAAGTTCATAGGGAGAGTATGATATAGTATGAATTGAATAATTTGTACGGAAGAAAGGACTTGTGAATATGATTATAAAAAATGATGAACAATTAGATGGGTTACGGAAGATCGGACGAATCGTTGCGGAAATTCGTGAAGCGTTAAGAGAAGCTGCAGCACCGGGCGTCACGACGAAAGAACTCGATGAAATTGCCGGTCGCTTATTCTCAGAAAAAGGGGCAGTTTCCGCTCCAATCGATCAATATGATTTCCCAGGCTACACTTGCATCAGTGTCAATCATCAAGTTGCGCACGGCATCCCGGGCAGTTATGTCATTCAAGACGGAGACCTGGTCAATGTGGATGTATCCGGTTCTTGTGGAGGCTATTTTGCCGACACCGGTATTTCATTTGTAGTTGGCACTCCTGATGAAAATAAACAAAAGCTTTGTGATGTTGCGAAATCTTCATTGGACCGCGCGCTGGCAAAAGTAAAGGCCGGCTCCAGTCTGAATCAGATCGGTAAAGCAGTGGAACGAGAAGCGAAAGACCATGGCCTGCATGTCATAAAAAACCTGACAGGCCACGGAATCGGCACGGCCCTGCACGAAGAGCCTCAACATATTCTGAACTATTATGATCCATGGGATAAAGCATTATTAAAAGAAGGAATGGTGCTTGCTGTAGAGCCGTTTATTTCACAGAAAGCGGAACAGGTCATTGAGCTGGATGACGGCTGGACGTTTGTTACGCCGGATAAATCTTTAGTCGCACAGATTGAGCATACGGTAGTCGTGACGAAGGGTGAACCAATTATCCTTACTTCTATTGACTAAAATTAATGAAGAGCGTTTGCGAATACACGCAAACGCTCTTTTGGTTACATAAAAAAAGAAGCGAGCACAAATCACTTGCGCTGCTCCTTATGATTATTTCTTTTTCTTTTTCGGCTTTGAAGACTTTGGTGCAGATTTACGCATATCATCAACCGTTTTTGCATTTCCTTCAATCAACTCACCGCTGTACCATACTTTTTGTACAGTTTTGATGCCTTTTGTAACTTTGCGGTAGTCCCGTTCTTCATTATAAGACAGCAGCGTCAGTACTTCCCCGTCTGCTCCTGCACGTCCTGTGCGTCCTGAACGGTGCAGATACTGCTCCACTGTATGCGGAACATCAACATGGATTACATGAGTGAGTCCTTCAATATCCAGTCCGCGCGCTGCTAAATCCGTAGCGATGAGGACCCGGATATTTCCCTTTCGGAAGTCTTCCAGCGTTTTCTGACGATCGAATTTCTTCATGTCAGAATAAAGAACTGCGACCGGCGCCTCGTTATACAGCAATTTCAGTTCTTTCATCCGCAACTGATCTACATTATTCATGAACGCCAGGGCACGTACGCCTGATAATGAAGATACCCCGCGCAGCGTATCAGTTTTCTTGCGGTCATCAACTTTAACATACGAATGGACAACATGACCGCTGTCCGGGATTTCATCCGCATTCACTTGCAGACGGATTGGCTGCTGCATCATGTTCTTGGCCACCAGTTCGATTTCCTCTGTGATGGTAGCCGACACAACCGCCAGCTGACGTTCGGGATTAGCCGCTTCAATCAAATCCTTGACCAACACTCTGTACTCGCGTGACAACAGTTGGTCGCCTTCATCGATTACAACATATTTGACGTCATACATTTTCAGCTTTCTCTCTTTAACGAGTTCGTTCAGTCTTCCCGGCGTACCCACAACAATTGTCGGCTTTTTCTTCAACTTTTCGATCTGACGCTGCATATTGGCGCCGCCGATCAGCTGTGTGACGGTTACAGATGTACCTTCTACCAAATCACGAATGACGTTGACGATTTGCATCGACAGCTCCTGAGAAGGTGTGATGATTAATGCCTGTGTCTTCGGTACATCTCCATTGACCATCTGAATCAACGGCAATACGTAGGCTAATGTTTTACCTGTCCCCGTTGGAGATTCTGCTACGATATCTTTGCCCGCAAGCATTTCCGGAATCATCAATGATTGGATCGGCATAGGCTGTTTAAACTTCCATTTTGTGCGCAAAGATTCATTCAGCTCATCTAAAAAAGTCATTCGGTTCACTCTTTTCTTCAGTTGAGGAAATCAACCGTTTATTTTTTTTGAAACTTCTTTTTCATCTTTTGAATTTTCGGCACGACTTTCACAAACATATTATATATAAAAGGCTTGTAAACTTTATCAATCTCGCCAATAAATTCAGTTACGCCGTCTTTTTGACAAAAACTGTTTTTGAAATTATATAATCCATCTTGTTCACTGTCGAGAACGAATACACCTCCGAGGTCATACTGCTCTGCCCCGATTTCCAGTCCCCACAGCATCATTTCATAATTCATTAGATAGCTTGGGTTCAGATTACGTTTTGTATTCGAGCTGCCGGCATATAAATAATAAAGCTTGCCGTTATAGTTGATTGTAATCGCACCTGCCAGATAGTCCTCTTCATGCTTCGCAATATAAATCCGCAAATCATCGAAAGCTTCGCGCATTTTCACAAAGTAATCGTAAGAACGAATGGCAATTTGGTTGCGTACGGACATTTCCTCATAGATTTCAAAAAATCTCTTTAAATACTCATCACTTCGAGAATAAGAAACTTCCACACCTTTACGTGCCGAACTCCTAATTTTACTTCTCGTGCGCCCGCGGAATTTCAACATTAAAGAATCAGGATCTTCGCCTGTTAATTTGACAATCATATTGTAGCGCGGCTGAATCAAGTCCTCTTTGCCGGCCCCTTCATTGCGCACTATGTAACCTGCATTACGGTACAGCTGATCCAGTTCTTCAGTAAAGAGCTGTTCAGGGTCCATTTTCAAAGCAAATGCCTTATATTTCTTCGCCAGTACGTCTGCTTCTTTCAGCAATTCTTCAATCAGCGCTTTGTCATGCAAATCACAGATAGGGCCTCTTGGCGCATACAGCAAGGAATAGCCGCCGGGCACGGATTTAATGAGCAGCGACATGGCAGCAGCAATTTCTCCGTCACGTTCTACATATACCTGTGCATTTCCCCAGTCATCTTTTACATCCGCCCAGTTGGGATCTTGTGTAATGGAACGGGTTGGTGAATTTCTCACGAATGTTTCATATCGTTTAACATCTTCTGCATTAGTTTTATCTAAAATCGGCACTTCCGGAACACTCCTTACGTTACCGCAGCTCCGTAAAATCACACTTTATATGTAACTCATTAAAGTACTGAAAGTTACAGCCACAGCTCTATTAAGTGTAGCCTACTGCATTTTTCAAGTCAAGAAACGAAGAGCCACTCTCCCATCAGGTTCTTTTGCAGTCTCAATTACTTGACAAGTTCCATATGTAAAATGCTTGAAGCTATTCCGTTATTAATCAGAATAGCCTATACTAGAGAAAGGGATAAAGGATTCACGTCTCGTTTGTAAGAAAAGGGGGATTTACATAGTGAAAGGCTCAGTACGCAATAAATTGATAGCGCTTGCAGCTTTGGTTATTTTGATTCCATTATTGGTCGTGGGGATCGTTAACTATTTTGTTGCCAAGTCAGAATTGGAACATGTCGGGGAAATGGGTCTGCAGAACGGGACTTATGCTGTTCTGGACTTAATTGACGAATTGAATGCACAAGTAGAAGCCGGGACACTCAGTTTGCAAGAGGCACAGGACCGTGCCAAAAACAAAATAATGGGGACACGCAATGAAGACGGAACACGCTCTTTGGACAACCCCGTGAAATATGGTGAAAACTTTTATTTCTATGTGGTGGATGAAGAAGGTTTATTGCTTGTCCATCCTCAAAAAGAAGGCGAGAGCTTATATGAAACGAAAACAAGAGACGGGCGTTACTTCATTCGCGAGGTGATTTCAGAAGCGAAGAACGGAGGCGGCTATGTACAGTATGATTGGCCCCTGCCTACAAACTTAAAGGTAGAAGCCCCGAAAATCACGTATAGTCTGCAAGACCCGCATTGGGGATGGGTTATCGCTGCCGGGACGTACTTAGTGGACTTTAACGCGGGTGCCAAAAATGTTCTTTGGTATACGTTGATATCCGTTGTCATTTCAATAATTGTTGGTGTTGCGCTGTTTTCAATCTTCTCCGGCAGACTGACATCGTATATTAAGAATATCCGCCTGATTACTGCTGAGATTGCAGAAGGTAAGCTGACAGGCCCTGATATACCGATCCGTTCAAGCGACGAACTCGGCCGCCTGGCTGAAAACGTCAATGAAATGAAGAATAGTCTTAATGAAATGGTAGGCCATACACGAGATTCATCTGATCGCATGCGGGCTTCCTCAGAAACTCTCAGCGCGATTACAGAAGAAGCGACTGCATCGGCTGATGAAATCCATAGCGCTATTACGGAAGTTTCAACCGGAGCTGTAACGCAGGCTGAAGAAGCAGAAGTGGCAATTACAAAGGTTGACCACCTATCCTCCTTGATATCAAATACGACAGAGCAATATGGAAATGTCGTGAACGAGATGCATAGTATCAATAATCTGCAGAGCTCCGGAATGGAGAAAGCTGAAAACCTTGAAGAGAATTCTCAAAACTTCACCGTTGTCATTCACGATCTCCAAGGGAATTTCACACAGCTGATGTCCCGCATGAATGAGATTCAAACGATTGTGCAGACGATTTCATCGATTTCTGATCAGACGAATCTGTTAGCGCTGAACGCAAGTATTGAAGCTGCACGCGCAGGAGAACACGGAAAAGGCTTTGCCGTAGTAGCCAACGAAGTGCGCCAATTATCGGAAGATACAAATGAAGCAACAACGAGAGTCCGCGATTTATTGGTTCATATTCGTAAAGATACGACAACAGCTGAGAATCAAATGAAACACACATTGGATCTGTCGAGCAATCAGGCAGGAATAATATTGGAAACGAAGAGTGCTTTCGAGCAATTATCAGGTTCCATCAACAACATTACAAGCTTGCTGCACACGATGGAAAGTGATATGAACAGCATGGACGATAATCGCCGGTCTGTTGTGCAGGCCATCAATCAAATCGCCTCTGTCGCAACCCAGTCAGCAGCAGCGACTGAAGAAGTGAATGCATCTATTGACGAACAAAAAGCTGCAATCAACACGATCATGCATGCTTCTCTTGAACTTCATACGGAAGCTGAAAAGATGCACGATCTTGTGGATCGGTTCAGTTAATGCAAAAAACACATCCCCGCTGATCTTACGCGGAGATGTGTTTTTTCAGTCTGTAGAATTCTTATACTTTTTATAGTAATTAATCTGTCTCATCAGCAAGTATAATTTGCGTTTCATATGCGGATCTTTTTTGTAAAACAGCGGATTGCCGTACTTCCCTGCTTTTAGAAGCGAACGGATCTCTTTTTCAATCGGCGGGTTGTCGACGAACTTTTTCAGAACCGCTTTCGGTACGACTGTGAATAAGAAATGATCATCAAGGTATTTCAACGGTTTCTCTTTTCCGTAAACTAAATCATCCACTAAGTACTTCGCCATATTCTCCCCGCACTGTGTGATGTAGTAGCTCGAGCGTCCCTGTCTGATGTTCACTTCAAATACTTTGAACTTGCCGTCGCGCTCATCATATTTCAAATCAAAATTACCGTAGCCGACATAGCCGACTGCTTCCAGGAACTTGGCAAGTTTCGTCATAACTTCTTCATTAAATCGTGTAATGAGCGCTGTATAGTTACCAATCGCTGTCATGGCGCGTTCTTGCAGGACGACCTGCGCAAATGTAATCAGCTGCGGCTTGCCATGCTGATCCGCGTAGTAGACTGCATCCCACATATACGTATCATCTCCCGGAATGAAATCCTGGATGATCAGATCTTCTGTATAACCGCTCGCTTTCACCATTTGAATAATGCGGTTGACTTCTTCATATGTATCCACTTTATAGATTTTCTGAAGCCCTTCGAACGGGTGGCGGTAATACTGCACTCCGTCACTCGGCTTAATGATTACAGGAAACAGTACATGTTCCGTAAATGGTTCATCCGATAAACAGGAATGAAAATAGGTAGACGGTGTATCGATCCCATGAGCTGCACACAGTTCATAGAAATTCTTTTTAATGTACACTGCGTTCATGACTTCTTCGTCAATATAATTGAACAGAAAATCTTCCTTCAACTGCTCGTGCTGTTCAATGATCAGGCGCACATATAAATCGTCCGTACCTATCAAAATCAGCTTTTGACCGTCCGTTCTGTATTTCTTTGCCACTTCACGCAAAAACTCGACAAACACTTTCGGATCATGCAGGCCGCGGTTCAATTCCTGGATATCCGTGATCGTGCTGTAGCTTGTAAACGGCAGCGGTTCTCTACCTACAATTACGGGTTTGATCTGATATTCTTCATGAAATGATATAGCCATATTGTACGCGTTAATATTCGTTCCGACGATAATCGGAATAAAAGGATGCTTACTCATAAATTCCTCCAGCAGACGTTTTTCCATTTAAGTGTAGATGTCTCGAAATCGTAAGTCAAGAAACTGTCATCCCTCACTAGCTATAAGTTTTATAGACTACATTTTGGTCATTCCAAACCCAAGGATAAACCTGTGGCGGCTTTGATCTTCATGTAAAATATAAATATTCATTTTGCGAATTCCTCTTTCTTAATAAGTTCCAGCAATGACTGACAGCCTTCCAAAACCAGATCATAGGTTTCTTGGAAATCACCTGTAAAGTACGGGTCAGGCAAGTCTTTTTGGTGACTCGTCAAATCTAAAAACCGAATAATTCGCGGATGATCGGCATTTTCGAATCGTTCACAAATATTTGCGATATTCTCCGCATCCATACCGATGATATAATCAAATCCTTCCGCATCCTCCTTCGTTAATTGGCGTCCTGCCATTCCTTCAGAGGATACTTTATATTCCTTCAGTTTGGATAGAGTCCCCTGATGCGGCGGTTTGCCAACATGCCAATCACTTGTACTCGCTGAGTCCACTTCGATTTGATCGGCTAATTGTTCATCAGCCGCCATTTTTCTGAAGACCCCTTCTGCCATAGGAGACCGGCAGATGTTTCCCAGACAAACAAATAAAACTCGTATCATGTCAATCTCTCCCCGATTCATATTTTTTATGCATATTAAAGTATACATCATTCCCAATGCCCATTCAGCCGGCACGCGGAAGAATGTAATGAGAATGAAATCTAATTTGTGAAACTTGCCTGCTTGCAAAGCCGTCAAATCATTAGAAGAAATTACTAGGACTAAAATATCAGCATTAAGGGAAAAGAAACGAATAAAGGAGGTCGGGGCTATGCAGGTTATATTTGAAAAGACATGGGAAGACACCTTGTCCGATCAGCAGAAACAAACTTTTATCCAGCAATATAGCAGGAAAGATCTAATTAAGGGAGGATTTACGGCAAGCCCTATCCTTCTAAAGAAAAAGCGCAACGGCGGTCTTGTGGCAACGGTGTTTTTGCAAAATAATAGTTCTGTTCCGCTTTCATTACGCGTAATTACCGCCCATTTAATAAATGAACTTGGAGAGACTATGGCTCATGAACGCTTCTCGCTGTCCCTTGAGATCCCCCCGTATACAGCAACTCCCTGGTCGTTTGTCTTCTCGCCGGAACATATGAAGTCAGCCGCTGAACCTGCAGATACATGGAGCGTATTAGTAAATTAATTGCAAAAGTGATGCGTTAAATACTGCAGTAAATATGAACAGTATTCTGAATCGGCTGTTATTTATAAGCGCGCGTCTGTTTGTTTTGCTACAATAAAACGAGAATACACTACCAGGGAGGTATGTAAAAATGGCAGATGATCGTTATCAGGCAGGACTGGAGAAACTGAAGGAACTTACTGCATCAAGTGATGACAACCCAACCGGCGAGATGGATATTGGTGAAGGATTTAAAGATATTGCGCCCGATCTAAGCAAGTATGTTGTTGAATTTGCCTTTGGAGAAATTTATTCACGTCCGGGATTGGACAATAAACAAAAAGTACTGACTACTATTACAGCACTTGTTGCCCAAGGCAAACCGCAGATTGAGATGCATATTAAGACAGGACTCACAGTTGGATTGAAGCCTGAAGAAATTGTTGGCTGTATCATGCACCTCATCCCTTATGTCGGATTTCCGAGCGTGCTGGGTGCGTTAACAGTAGCCAAAAAAGTATTTGCTGAACGCGGTGTAACAGTTGATACTTCTGATTTGTAAAGCACTATTACCTTATTCAGCAAAAGCAGCTGCCTGAACTTAATTGGCAGCTGCTTTAATTTTGAGACCGATTTACACCCCTATTACAAATTAAAATCTTACATTGTACGATAAATAAATGATCCATGTCAACCAAAAATTTGAGAAATTTCAGATTTTATGGTATTCTTTATACATAACAGTAATTATGCCAGCATTCGATAAGACTGCGCACTTGTTCCAGGGGGACTAAGAGCGTTTTTTTAATTTAAGAATTTGTTTGTTTCCATTTAAGTAAACGGTTCTTTAAAGGCAGGCTGTACAGAAAGTAGTAACTGTCAAAAAAATATTTACAGGAGGAGTTCATTTAGTGAATTTAATTAATGAAGAAATTACTCATAACGTGTTTGGTGAAGGAAGTATTGTGGGTCATGAGGATTCGGTCATCACTGTGGATTTTAATAAGAATCTAAAAAAGTTTGTTTATCCTGATGCTTTCGAGAATTTCATTACGTTAAATGATCGCAGTATTGCAAAGTCGTTAGAGGAATTCTTCGTGAAAAGAAAAGCTGAAGAAAAGGTACTTGAAAAGGAACGTAAAAAAGAAAAAGAATATCAGATGCTGGAGCACCAGCGCAGAGAAAAATTAAAGAACCACAAGATTCATGAAAGCTCACAAATTGTTTTCTGGATGGACGAAGAAGAGCAATCAGATATATTTACCGACTGGCAAGTATCAACCGGCAGCATTCAAAGCGGGAAAAATAAAGGACAGCCGAACAGAGTGGCCCGCTTGAGTGCAAACAGTGCAAGCATTCTAACTGTGCGGGGTTCAGATCAATTAGAAACAGAAAGGCTGATTCACGGAATCTTCATGGTAGATGATACCTTTTCCGGCAATCTTGGTGCCGACGGAATGGTCGCTTCAGATGCGGAATTTAGAATTCGGCTTACCGATCAGGAAGCAGAGCAAATGCCGTTCTGGAATTATTACGTAAATAAGAACTATCCTGAACGCGCTTCATGGAATTCTGGTAAATTCCGTTACTTCGATAATATTTGGACTGCCCAAATTCTTCAGGACATTATTTCCATAAAAAAGGATGAAGAGCAAATCAAAGAAGCAGAGCGGTTTCTGGAACACTTCTGTAAAATGAATGCGCTTGACATAGAAAATATCCCCGAAGCAGACGGGATTTTAAGATAAAGAACAAAAACAATAGATACTACTGTGTATGCAGCAGAGGATTTATTGAGAACAGTTATAATGATAAGCATAACTTTTCTGGTCATTTGCACAGTACGTTATACTGAAACTTATAGAGAAAGGAGATTGAGCAATGTTTACTACTTACGAAGAAAATGTAGCTGGTTTTGATAAAATTGATTCTGAAAAAGCACAGGAACTGGTGAAAGGTGAAGGCGAAGCAGTCATCTATATCGGCAAGTCTGTCTGCCCTTTTTGTCAAACATTTGTTGGCAAACTAAAAAAAGTTGCGGAAGAAACGGATACTCATATCTACTATGTGAATAGTGTAGAAAACTCCGATATGGAAGGTATTACAGCTTTCCGTAAAGAATACAATATTCCAACAGTGCCCGGTTTCATCTATACAAATGGTGATGCGGTAAACGTTAAATGCGATTCATCCATGTCAGAAGCAGAAATCAAAGCTTACATGAATAAATAATTCATTTACAAACATGGTATCTGTACTAAATTCTATTCTTAACAGTTTGTCATGTACGTATTTGCAGAAATCGTACTGCAGTATGACATGCTGTTTTTTTTGCATAGCGCGTGTTTAGTTAGTATAGCTCCGTTACTCGACTTTGCAGGAGGTTTGGATTAGGTATGTGTTTGCAGTTTAAATCCGCTTCGGCGCTGGGGGATTGCCTTACGCTACGAGCCTACTGGCGAAGAACGTGCCAGCAGTCTCCCAGCAACGGCCGACCCCGCAGTTGCGCCTTCGCTGGTGTTGGAAAAGTACAATGTCTTGATTTTTTGCAGAGTATGAATTAGTTTGCATGGTTCCGCTTTTCGACTTTGCAAATGCATTGATCACAGGAATCTCAGCTTTGCAGAATAATAAGTAATGCATGAAATGCCTTACCTATCGTAATTATCTCAAATAGTATGTTCGTACTGCCAGACACATAAATAGTATTGAAAACCAAGCCAGTGTACCGGAGTGGAAGGCGGCGACTCCGGGAGGATCAGCCCGATAGGATGAGACAACTAAAGGGAGCGAAGCGACCAGTTGGCTCACCGAGGGCCCTCCGGAAAGCGTCCGCCTGGAACGCAGGGAAACGGTATCCTCCCTACTTACCCCTTCTGTAAGATTGTCTGGTGAAGAGCTCAAACGTAATACGTAAAGATTAACAAAAAGCAGCTGCCTGATGATTCAATTCAGGCAAGCTGCTTTTTTATGCTAAATCTACATTATGGTGGACTTGCTGCACATCTTCCAGATCCTCAATTGCATCGATCATTTTCTCAAACTGCGCCTGTGATTCTTCATCCAATGAAATTTCATTCTGCGCAAGCATTGTCAATTCAGCGACGGTAAAGTCCGTTACCCCGGCCTGACGGAATGCTTCCTGGACTTCATGGAATTGAGACGGCTCCGCATAGACGACAACCTGCCCGTCATGTTCCTCGATATCACGGACATCTACGTCCGCTTCGAGCATCAGCTCCAGCACATCGTCGGCTGACTTCCCTTCAATTCCGATGACTGCAGACGGATCGAACATATAGGCAACGGATCCGCTGACCCCCATGTTTCCTCCGTTTTTACCAAATGCCGCGCGTACTTCAGATGCAGTACGGTTCACATTGTTAGTCAGCGCATCCACAATGACCATTGCCCCGTTAACTCCGAAACCTTCATAACGAAGTTCGTCGAAGTTTTCATCGCCGCCGCCTTTCGCTTTTTCGATAGCCCGGTCAATGATGGCCTTTGGGACACTGTATGTTTTAGCACGCTCCAGTACGAACTTCAGCGCTTGATTAGATTCAGGGCTTGGATCTCCAGACTTTGCCGCCACATAGATTTCGCGGCCAAACTTCGCATAGATTCTGCTTGTATTCGCATCTTTAGACGCTTTCTTTTCTTTAATATTATTCCATTTACGGCCCATTCGGTGCACACTCTTTCCTTTAGTTAGAATGGATTGCTTCTGCCTTTTAGTATACCAATAGAGAATTGACATGAAAAGTAAAAACAATTAATAATTATTATCAGACTTTTCTTATACCCGACTATTCTAATTTGCATTGACTATTTTTAATTATCTGTTAAACTTAGGGAAATCTTATAAGCGAGTGAGGGGATATAATGGTCACGTTTGAAACGTGGGATGAAACGTCTGAGCTGCCTGTTTTCCCAAAGGATACTGAAACGAAAGGTGCTTCAGAAGTTCTGAAGTGGGCATACGATCATTACGGTGACGATCTTGTCTATGCCTGCAGCTTCGGTATTGAAGGAATCGTATTGCTGGAACTGATTTCACGTGTAAGGCCGGATGCTGACATTATTTTTCTGGACACCAACTATCATTTTAAAGAAACTTATGAAACGATTGAAAAAGTGAGAAAGCGTTATCCACTCCTTCATATTCATTTGCAGCAGCCTGATTTAACGATAGAAGAGCAGTCTAAAAGATTCGGAGCGGATCTATGGAAAACGGAGCCGAATAAATGCTGTGACCTTCGCAAGATTCAGCCTTTAGAAAAGGCGCTCTCCCCTTCTGCGGCCTGGATATCAGGATTGCGAAGAGAGCAGTCCGAAACGAGAAAAGCGACGGAGTATATAAATCTAGACCGGCGTTTTAAAAAAATCAAGGTATGCCCGCTCATTCATTGGACATGGAAAGATGTCTGGCGTTTTGTCCATAAACATCAGCTCGATTATAATGTCCTGCACGATCAAGGTTTTCCGAGCATAGGATGTGAGAATTGTACAAAGCCGGCTTTCACGGAGGAAGACTTGCGGTCGGGACGCTGGACAGGAAGCGGTAAAACTGAATGTGGTCTGCACACGGAATAAATTTTTTTGCTTTTAAAACCAAGTAACTTGATAAGACTAATTATATTAAAAGGATAGGTGTTATACATGACAAATATTCAAGCGCACGGCGGTACATTAGTGAACTTATTTGATCCTGCTCTTTCAATTGAAGATCTGAATAAAACGGTTTCGATAGATGCGACATCAGTAAGTGATCTGGAATTGATTGCGACCGGTGCCTACAGCCCGCTGACAGGATTTTTGACCTCAGCTGACTATCAATCTGTTGTCGACAATATCAGATTAGGGGACGGAACGGTCTGGAGCCTGCCGATTACACTGCCTGTAAAAGATGCTTCTTTATTTACTCTAGGTGATACCGTGCTACTGGAATATGAAGGAGATATATACGGCACGCTGACTATAGAAGATATTTTCGAACCAGATCAAGAGGCAGAAGCAGTAAAAGTATATAAAACAGCTGACCGGCAGCACCCCGGAGTCGCAAAGTTACTAGAACGCGGGCACATCTATCTTGGCGGGCCTATTAAACTGATTAAAAGAATTGAACAGAAAAACTTTGCAGAATTCTATTTTGATCCAGCAGAGACCCGCGAAGCGTTTAAAGCAAACGACTGGAAGAAGGTTGTCGGTTTCCAGACACGCAACCCGGTTCACCGCGCACATGAGTATATCCAGAAAACCGCGCTGGAAATCGTGGATGCCCTGCTGCTGAATCCGCTGGTCGGCGAAACGAAGTCCGATGACATTCCCGCAGACGTGCGGATGGAAAGCTATCAAGTGCTGCTGCGGGATTATTATCCGGAAGACCGCGTGAAGCTAGCCGTCTTCCCTGCTGCTATGCGCTACGCAGGACCTCGCGAAGCTATTTTCCATGCGATAGTCCGAAAAAATTACGGCTGTACACATTTCATTGTCGGCCGTGATCATGCGGGAGTCGGCGATTATTACGGCACTTATGAAGCACAGGAAATTTTCTCGAATTTTACTGCGGAGGAAATCGGCATTACGCTACTGTTCTTCGAGCACAGTTTCTACTGTAATTCATGCGGTAATATGGCCACGCCGAAAACTTGCCCGCATTCCAGTGAACATCACGTGATTCTATCGGGGACGAAAGTACGGGAGATGCTGAAAGACGGAGTACTGCCTCCGCCTGAATTCAGCCGCAAAGAAGTAGTCGATGTACTGATTAAAGGATTAAAGAAAAAAGAACTGGTGAAGTGAGGAGAGAGAAGATGACGAAAAACATTGTCTGGCATGAACAGCTGGTTACGAAAGAAGAACAGCGCAGACGGAACCGTCACCACAGTGCAGTCCTGTATTTCACAGGGCTGTCGGGATCGGGAAAATCGACAATTGCCAATGCGGCCGCGCGCAAACTGCATGATCTCGGTGCGAATACGTATGTGTTGGATGGCGATAATGTGCGTCACGGCCTGAACAGTGATCTCGGTTTTTCAGACGAGGCGCGCAAAGAAAACATCCGTCGAATCGGCGAAGTCGCCAAGCTATTCATTGACAGCGGACAGCTTGTTTTCACAGCTTTCATTTCCCCTTTTCAGGAAGACCGGGACAGTGTCCGCCGTCTCGTTGAAGCGGATGAATTCGTGGAAGTCTATATCAGCTGTCCTCTTGAAGCATGCGAGGAACGGGATCCAAAAGGGCTGTATGAAAAAGCGCGTGCCGGAGTGATTCCTGAATTTACAGGCATCTCTTCCCCCTACGAAGCTCCTGTACAACCTGAATTGGTATTGGAAACAGACCGCTTCACAATTGATGAATGTGTAGAGCAGCTAATCAGCTATTTGCGTAAAAATAAATGGATTGACTGAGGAGTGAAGGAAATGGGAAAGATTTGGCTGGTCGGAGCAGGTCCAGGTGACCCTGACTTACTGACCGTAAAAGCAGTGAAGACAATTGAGCTTGCTGATGTAATTTTATACGACCGATTGATTAACCAGGATATTTTGCAGTATGCAAAACCAGACGCTGAACTGATTTTTTGCGGTAAATTGCCGAAGCACTATTTCGTTCAGCAGGATACCATCAATTTTTTATTGGTCCAGCATGCGATGCAGGGCAAACAAGTCGTCAGATTAAAAGGCGGCGACCCTTTTATTTTCGGACGCGGCGGTGAAGAAGCGGCTTTTGCCGTTAAGCACCACATTCCATTTGAAGTGGTTCCGGGGATCACTTCCGGAATTGCCGCCCCCGCCTATGCAGGAATTCCTGTGACACACCGTGATTACAGCGCCTCTTTCGCCATCGTCACAGGACACCGCAAGGAAGGTGCCGAAGAAGAAGACAAATGGGAAGCTCTTGCGAAAGGAATCGATACACTTGCCGTCTATATGGGCGTCAGCAATCTCCCCTATATTGCAGAACAGCTGATCCGCCACGGAAAAAACCCTGATACTCCGGTCGCTTTCATTCATTGGGGCACAACGGAGACGCAGAATACAGTAACGGCCACATTGCAGACGATGACGGAAACAGCGCACAGGGAGGATGTCAGAAATCCGAGCATGATCATTATCGGTGAAGTCGTCCGTCTGCGGGATGAACTGCAGTGGTTTGAGGAATCAGCTGAAGAGCGCCGATTACACGAGGCGATTGTATGAGAGCCATCCTATATATTTGCCATGGCAGCCGCGTGAAGTCTGGACAGCAGGCTGCTTTGGCGTTCATTGAGAAAACGATGGAAACCGGCAGTGCACCGATACAGGAAGCTTGTTTCCTGGAACTTGCGGAACCATCAATTGCGCAAGGTGTCGCAAGCTGCATAGAACGCGGAGCGACAGAGATCGTTGCAGTTCCGTTTCTGTTACTGCGGGCAGGCCATGCCAATGTCGATATTCCCGGGGAGCTGCGGCAAGTGATGGATTGTTATCCGGATGTCCCTCTCTATTATGGTGATCCGATCGGTGTGGATGAGCGAATGGTCGATGTATTGATTGAACGGCTGCATGAGACGGCAGAAGTGATACCAGAAGAGGCACAAGTTTTATTAATCGGACGCGGCAGCAGTGATCCTGCAACGAAGCAGGATTTCGCAGTAATCAAGCGCCAGTTTCAAGAAAAAACTGGGTTGCAGCATGTCAACGTGGGTTATTTGGCAGCATGTAGTCCGCATCTTGAAGAAGAACTGGTAAGAATATTAGAAGAGCGTCCTGCTGAACTGTACATCCTGCCGTATCTGTTATTCACCGGAATTTTATTGAAAACAATCAAACGTACACTGAAGAAACTTGAGACCGCAACTGTCATTCATCTATGCGATGAATTAGGCTATGATCCCGCCATTCGCACAATTTTAAATGAACGGGCCCATGAAGCGGCAGAAAGGAAGCGTGGACTTGATATTCCCTATCATGCTTGAAAACTTGAAAGAAACAAACGTCATAGTAGTCGGAGGAGGCCAGGTTGCTTCTCATAAAGTACGTAATTTGCAGCAGTTTGGAATCTGCCCGAATGTCATCAGTCCGACTTTCCACCCTTCCCTGCTGACGCTTGCTGAAAAAGGCACAGTGAAGCTCATTCAGAAAGAAGTTGAATGGGAGGATGTGAAAGATGCATTCCTGACTTTGCTTGTGACGGACAATGAAGCAGTCAATGACCGGCTGGCACTTCAGTTGAAAGAAGCCGGCAAGTTGGTTGTTCATGCTTCCAACCCTTCATTAGGCAGTGCGCAGATTCCGGCAGTCACCAGACGCGGGAAACTCGTGATCAGCGTATCGACGAGCGGTGCCAGTCCTTCATTGGCTAAGAAAATTCGAAGCGAGATTGCTGAGCAATACGATGAACGTTATGAAGAGTATGTAGATTTTTTGGCGGATGTAAGGTGTTATATCAAAAAGCACATAATGGAGCGAACAGAACGCAGAGCGTGGCTGAAAGAAGTGATCGAACCGATTTATCTGCATGATAATGAAGAACGGCAGGCATTTCTGAATGAACTGCAGCGCGCCTTTCCTTCCGAACAGAAACAATTTAGCCGGTAAGAGCAGACAGGCTCTTATCGGTTATTTATATGAACAAAAATGTCAGCTGGGACTTATATCCGCAGAAACCTTTTAAGAATAATTAACGGCTCTTCACCAAAACATGTGCTTGACAGTCTATTTCGTGGATTTGACCGTGATTGCGCAGTATAGGATGGTAAGTGGGGATGAGACCGTTTCCCTGCGTTTCAGGCGGACGCTTTCGGGAGGGCCCTCGGTGAGCCAACTGGTCGCTTCGCTCCCCTTAGTTGTCTCATCCTATCGGGCTGATCCTCCCCGAGTCGCCGCCTTCCACTTCGGTCCACTGGCTGGTGTTTCAAATTTATTTGTGTAAGCAGGCAGTATGAGCATGCTGTTTGAGTTTATTAAGTAAGGTGTGGCGTTTCATGCAATACTTAGCATTCTGCAGAGGCTTAGATTCTTGTGTTGAATGTATTTGCAAAGTCGAGTAACGGCTACACCATTACCTACATCCACGCTCTGCAAAAAAGCAACATGCTATACTTTCCTTACATCAGCGAAGGCGCAACTGCGGGGTCGGCCGTTGCTGTGAGCCAACTGGCATGTTTTTCGCCAGCTGGCTCACAGCGTAAGGCAATCCCCCAGCGCCGAAGCGGGTTTAAACTGCAACATGATTTTGCAATGCATACATGACAAGTTGTTAAGAGCAGATTTTAGTGCAGACCCAAGAATAGTTAACAAAAGAACTTTTTTCAAAAGTAGAAATTTCTACTTGTTCAAGAATATAAAATATCAAAAAGCCTCATGCCCGTAAACTTTGCATGAGGCTTATTCGTATTTTTTTATTACACCGTATGAAAATTCGTTCCGTCTGTCGTCGCCGCAACAATTCCCGCACGTATGACAAAGTCCCCGAAATGCTCTCCCTGCTCCCTTTCCTTTGCATAACGGTTCAGGATCGGCCGTAATTCATCCAGTATTTCTTTCTCTCCGACATTCTCACGATAGATTTTGCTCAATCGTTCCCCTGCAAATCCGCCGCCTAAATACATATTGTACTTACCCGGGCCTTTGCCGATAAAGCCGATTTCCGCGAGCGCTGACCGTGCACAGCCATTCGGGCAGCCGGTCATGCGTGTAATGATTTCCTGATCACCAAGACCTGCTTCATCCAGCAACCCTTCAAACTTCGTAATCAATGAAGGCAGATACCGCTCCGCTTCCGCCATAGCCAGACCGCATGTCGGCAATGATACACAAGCCATCGAACTTCGGCGCAGTGCAGACTGTTCTGCCGGATTCTCCAATTGATATGTTTCAATAATTGCTTCAATTTCCTTTTTATTCGCTGATGTCACATCACCAAGCACCAAGTTTTGATTGGGGCTCAGCCGGAAATCTCCTGTATGGATTTCCGCTATTTCCCGAAGCGCCGTCATCAATTTATAACTATCTGTATCACGCACACGGCCGTTTTCAATGAAGAAGGTGTAATTCCAGCGATTATTCACCGCTTTCACCCAGCCATAACGATCACCGTTATGATCAAAATGGTACGGCCGCACCCCTTCCAGTTCCCATCCCAACCGGCTGTGCAGTTCTTTGGTCAGCCAGTCGAGGCCTCTTGAATCGATTGTATACTTGAAACGCGCATACTTCCGCACAGAACGGTTACCGTAATCACGCTGAATCATCATCAGCTGTTTTGCGACTTCCACTGTCTGCTCTGCCGGAATATAGCCAATCAAACGGCCTAGCTGCGGATACGTCTGTTCGTCGCCGTGCGCCATTCCCATCCCGCCGCCTACCGCTACGTTGAAGCCCGCCAGCTTTCCATCTTCCACGATAGCAATCAGACCGATGTCCTGTGAGAAGACATCCACATCATTCATCGGCGGAACAGCAATACCGATTTTAAATTTACGCGGCAAATACGTCGCGCCGTAAATAGGCTCCGTTTCTTCCGTGCTGTCGACTACTTTTTCACCGTCCAGCCAGATTTCATGGTAGGCATTCGTCTGCGGCAGCAAATCTTCGCTTAACTTTTTCGACCATTCATATACTTCTGCATGGACCGGTGATTCATTGGGATTCGGGCTGCACATCACGTTTCGGTTAACGTCACCGCAGGCCGCAATGGAATCAAGCAGTGCATCATTCATTTCCTGGATATTCTTCTTCATATTCCATTTCAGAATCCCGTGCATCTGAAACGCCTGGCGTGTGGTCAGTTTCAGCGTTCCGTTGCCGTATTTATGTGCCAGTTCATCCATCACCAGCCATTGTTTTGGAGTTGCAAATCCTGCGGGTGTCCGCACACGAATCATAAATTGATATGCAGGTTCCAGCTTCTGTCTTTGGCGTTCGTTCCGTAAATCACGGTCATCCTGCAAATAACTGCCGTGGAACTTCATCAGACGGTTATCGTCGTCAGGAATCCCGGCACTGAGAGAATCTTTCATCGTATTAATCAGATTCCCGCGCAGGTAATCACTCTCGATTTTTATTTCTTCCACATCACTTGGCGGCCCATCTTTTATATGAACTGATTTTGTTGTTGACGTCATGCCTCATTCCCCCTTCAGAAAGTTTAGTACACATCGCGCTGATAGCGTTTTTCCTGGATCAGCTGCGTTATAAATTGCTCCGCTTCTTCCAGCGACTTGCCGCCCTCTTGCTGAAGTATTTCCAGCAACGTGTGATGAACGTCTTTCGCCATATTCTGCTCATCGCCGCAGACATAGACCGATGCGCCTTCTTCTATCCACTGGTACAATTCCTTGCTTGATTCTTTCATTCGATGCTGAACATATACTTTTTCAGCTGAATCACGGGAAAATGCCACGTCCAAGCGTGTCAGCACGCCATCTTTCACGTAATTCTGCCATTCCGTCTGATAATAAAAATCCGTTACGTAATGCTGGTCTCCGAAAAACAGCCAGGACTTCCCTTCTGCACCCGTTTCGCTTCGTTCCTCAATAAATGAACGGAAAGGGGCGATGCCTGTGCCGGGTCCGATCATGATAATCGGAGTTCGGGGATTTTCAGGCAGCCGGAAGTTATCATTTTTGTGTATATAGATGGGCAGCTTATCGCCGGGCTCTATATTTTCTGCACATTGGACCGAGCATACTCCCTGTCTGATCCGGCCATGTGCTTCATACCTTACAGTCCCAATCGTCAGATGCACTTCATCCGGATTGGCCTGAAAGCTGCTGGCAATCGAATAAAGCCGCGCAGGCAATTTCCGCAGTATGCTGACTAAATGCTGTTCATTCGCAGATACCGGCCCGAAATCTTTGAGAGCATCCAACAGATCTCGGCCTTCCACATAGTTGCGCAGATCCTCTGGCTGATCTGCATGCAAAAGACTTTTCAGCTGTTCAGATTCAGAGTAATGCGACAACTTTTCAAGCAGCGGTTTCGTCAGCACAGTAATTTCAAAGTGATTCTGCAAGGCAGCGCGAAGTGCCCGCCGTTCCCCCTGCGCATTGATTTCCACTGTTTTATCCGCGTTCCAATTCCCCAACTTAATAATCTCATCAATTAACTCGGAATTGTTTTCAGGAAAAATTCCTACACTGTCGCCCGGCTTATATTCGAGTCCCGAACCTTCCAGCGACAATTCCAAATGTCTGGTTTCTTTATTTGAACCGCGTCCGTTTAAGTTTATATTTTCAAGTACTTCTGCACGGAAAGGATTGGTCCGTGAGAATTGCGCTGAAGAAACAGTTTCAGCCGCCAGACCGGCAGCTGCAGACTGTCCCCCCGTATGAATTTGCAGAGCAACCTCGACCGCCGCCAGCCATTGTGCAGCGGGCTCATCATAATCTAAATCACAATCGACACGAGGTGCAAGCGGTTTCGCACCCAGCTCCGCCAGTTTCTGATCGAAATCCGCACCGGTCTTACAGAAAAATTCATATGAGCTGTCCCCGAGTGCCAATACGGAATACTGAAGATGATCAAGTTTCGGCGCTCTGCGGCCATGCAGAAATTCATAGAATGGCAGCGCGGTATCAGGAGGATCACCTTCGCCATGTGTACTGACGACTAACAGCAGATGCTCAATTTTCTTTAGATTATTTGGCTTGAAGTCACTCATTGACTGGAGTGTTACTTCAAAGGACTGCTTTTTTAAGGTAGATGCAGCCTGCTCCGCAATCCCCTGTCCGTTGCCTGTTTGCGAGCCAAAAAGTATGGTCACTTCTTTGACTGCAGCCGGCACTTCGATTACCGGACGTTCCAATACAGCGACCGTAGTACCGGCTGACTCTGAAACCGAATTTAATGCAGAGCTGACAGCTGTCAAATAGCCGCTCAGCCAGCTTTGCTGTGTTACTGTAATGCTCGGCAGCAGACGGTTCAGCAACTCCACCTGTTCCTCACTAAAAGGACTGTTCGTTACTTGTAACGCCACATTTATCACCCTCACTTACTAATTTAGTATTCTCTTTTGTCACCGTTTCATCGACAGCAGCCAAACTGACTATGATGACAACTATTGTAAAAGATAATTTTATTGTATTATGATTATTCCTATTAGTCAAGTAGGCTTTAGATGTATTATGATTTTTCTGAAAAAAATATATGAGGTGTTGATAGATTAGAAGGAATGGCACGGTGAGCAGCGGCTTTGGTTCGCTTATCGGCTAGTTTGGAGCGGTCCTGCGGTGTTTTCGTTCGTTGGCTTTCATTTTCCGTTCGTTGCCGGCGCTTTTTCGTGCGGTCCGGTGACTTTTTGGCGCGCGGCAGCTGCAGCGTATACAGTGCAATGCCGAAGTTCGTGTCCAGTTACTAATTATTTAATTGTAGATTTCAGAAAAATAAGCGATACTATGGTTGTAACTTCATATGATATATTACGTCTCATGAGTAACTAATTGAAAGGAGGCAGTTGAAGTGAAGAGAAAAATCAGTAAGCCAGAGTACGCATTTCTGAAAAGAGAATTCACTTTTCTCGAGCAGCAAGGTAAGCTCGATTCAAAGAACGCACAGGACTTCCTGGCACTTTATGAACCAAAAGGTGCGGCAAATTTTGTACGCTTACTGCTTGTCTTCGGGGCTATATTAGTAGGAGCAGGAATACTGAGCTTCATCGCGGGCAATTGGAACGCTCTTACTCCATATGCTAAGTTCGGATTCATTCTCATCAGCTTTATATTGTCTTACATTGCAGGCTATAAATTAGAACAAAATTACGAAAAGACTTCCCGCAGCATGTATTACATCGGGGCAGCTATTTATGGTGCCGGGATATTTTTGATCGGTCAAAGCTTTCATTTGGACCATGCCGTCTATACAGATTTTCTCTTATGGGCAGTCGGTATCCTGCCGCTTGCGTATTATTTGAAAGACCAGCTGCTCGCCGTATTTGCCAGTGTCTTTTTAATTATTTATAGCTTTACAGCCTTTGAAACAGGCGGATTCGGTCCTTACTGGCTGCTCTTGCTGCTGCCTGTACTGTTTTGGATGAACGAGAAAAGATTGGGCAGAAAAGGATCCATTTTTGTTATGTCAGTCTTGCTGGCAACAGCGTTTATCGTCAACTCGCTGGAAGTTTGGCATGTTGATGAATGGATTTCCATGATGATCATCTTTGCAGTAGGGCTGTTGCTGGCTCTCTCCCCCGTCAGGCATTATGCGGCCGAGTCATCATGGGTCGGCTCTGTCTTGTTTGGTGCAACCGGCATCATGCTGACTTTCCCGTTTTCTTGGAGAGAGCTGCCGCTTGAAAATATTGCACCTTACCTCTTCACCGCTTTATTCATTGTTCTATTAATTTATTTCCTTAGAAAAGACAGCTTGCCGGCAATTTTGATTACTTGTGCATTAATCTACCGGTATTATGCAGATATTACGTATGATTTCATGCCGAAATCCTTATTCTTCATCGTTGGCGGATTACTGCTGATCGGGTTCGGATTCTGGTTTGAAAAATCGAGACGGGAGACGGTGAAACGTTATGAAGAATAAACGAAACTTATTCCTCATCGCTTTGATCATTCCCATTCTATTTTTGTTATCTATGACATGGAAACCTTTGTGGACGCTGAATGCCGGTACAACAGTCGTGCTTGAAACCATTCCGGTTGATCCGCGGGATATTTTATACGGTGATTACGTCCGTCTGCAGTTTGCTGTGGAAGAGTTTAAAGAAGATGTCATTGAACCGGCACTGCTAAAGGATTTGAAAACGCAGTCTTACGGAAAGGTTATCGTCTATGCTGTACTGCAGCAAGAAGGCGACGTATATGGATTGAAATCGGTAACTGCGGATAAGCCGGGCGGAGGTGTGTTCTTAAAAGGACAGATGTACCGATACGGCGGCAGCATAAACGGTGCGGAAACCATCTACTACGCCGACTTCCTTCCTGACCGCTTCTACGTACCGGAAAACACAGGCGGGCAGCTCGAAGACCTGTCGCGACAAGGCAGCCTTATCGCCAAAATGAAAGTATATAATGGCTACAGCATACTCCAGGATATCCAGCCCAAATAAAACTGTTGCCCATGCGGCAGCAGTTTTTATGAATATATTCAAACTGCATACTCTCCTTTTTCCCTTACAGCAAACTAACGGTTCATTTCCAACAGATGAAATCGCTGGCTTGCTAGGTATTTTCTCACAATGTAATTAATTTGTAACTATTTTTTCAGTTTATATACTGTTCAAAACTACTATTATTCATTATACTTTGGTTATCTATTAAAAGGAGCTGGAGCCGACCTTGAAGCCTATGTCTAAATTAGCATCTAAGATACTAGTCGCTGTCCTCTTTGTCACGGCAATCGCTGCAGGAGTCACATGGAACTATTTACAGGGAGCCGGAGGGCAAGAAGTCTCTTTTGCGGAGATGGAAAAACTGATTGCCAGTCAATCAGGAAATGCTCTGCTGCTGAATGAAACAGCTGACGGCAAGTTGTCTGTTACGATCGACAATAAAACATATCTGACGATGGTGCGTCCACAAAGTACATTAGTGGATGATCTTGTACAGAAGTATAATATATCTTATCAATATGAAACGGCCGGTTCAGCAGGCGGTTGGATTATCGGTGGATTGGTGCTCGCTGCCCTTCTGACATTGTTCATCTTGCATAAAAAGGGCAAGCTGAGTATCGGGGCTTCAAGCATGAAAAATCAAGCTTCAAAAACTACACCTCTGCCTGATATCACACTGGACGATATCGGGGGGCTTCCTCAGGAAATGAAGGACGAAATTCTGCAAACGTTGGAGATTTTCAAACATCCGGTAGACGCCAAGGAAATGGGGATCTCTATGCCTAAAGGAATCTTGCTGTACGGACCTCCCGGAACAGGAAAAACCTTGCTGGCGCAGGCTATGGCAAAAGAAATCGGCGCTGCCTTCTATTCTTCAAGCGGTGCTGCTTTCACTGAATTATTCGTCGGTGTCGGGGCTTCCCGCGTGCGCACACTTTTTCAAAATGCCCGCAAACAGAGCCCAGCTGTTATTTTTATTGACGAAGTAGATGCTCTGGCAGGAAAACGGAAAGAACATGGCGGCGATGAAGCCGAGAAAACATTGACGGAGCTTCTCGTTCAACTGGACGGAGGCAACGACAATGACGGCGTGCTGTTCATCGCAGCTACAAACAGAAAAGACATGCTTGACGATGCCTTCTTGCGTCCCGGCCGGATCGACTTCACTTTCAACGTGCAATTGCCAGATACAAAAGGCCGCCGGGAAATCATTGATATTCATACAAAAGGCAAAACACTGGCACCAAATGTCGCTGCTTCTTTAGATAATTTGGCAGACAGCACAACGGGATTCTCCGGTGCGGAAATCAGCGGTTTATTTGAAACTGCGAGCCGCCGCGCAATCCGGGAAGGACGTAAATTAATTGAAAAGCACGATCTCGACTTCGCAATTGACCGGACGATTCTTGGAAATACGGCACGTACATTGAACGATGCAGAGACGAAACGCCGGGTTGCCATCCATGAATCAGGACACGCGATCATTGCGGCTTTGACCAAGCCGGGTTCTGTCAGAAAAGCAACGATTATTCCACGCGGCCAGGCACTTGGATATGTAGCACCGATTCAAAAGGAACTGCATTTATCTACGGCAAGCGAGTTGCTCGATCAGGTCAGCATGATTTTAGCCGGCGGTATCGCGGAACGCATATACTTGGGTGAGCACAGTATCGGTGTCGGCGGTGATGTCGAGCAGGCGAAAGATATTTTGACACGCATGGTCGATACCGGACTTTTCCAAGATGGTTTCTCTCTGATCTTCAATAAAGCCGAAAAAGAAGAACGCATGCGCATGCTATTTGATCAAGCAGCTAAGAAGACTGAAGCTCTAATTACGGAAAACACCTACCAATTTGAACTGCTAGTCAATGAGCTGTACAAAGAAGAGACACTCGAAGGCGAAGAAGTTCAGCGGATCGTTGAGCTGCCGACTCCGAAAGAGGCAGTAGTCTTTGTATAAACAGCAACAGAGGCTTATCATACAACTAGTTCAGTACACTGGCACAATACTAAATTAAACACAAAAAGAGTCTTATTTTCATATGAGAATAAGACTCTTTTTCTATATATTTCACCTAAGCCGGCATCTGCCTCTGAAGTTCTGACCATTTAAGATTGAATATTTTGCCTCATGCGTTTTCCCAAGTTTCACATACGAGCCGCCATAGGAAAAAGAATTGGTTAACAACCCTTGCATGTTATGATAGTAAGGTAAACTAAAAATTTTCAGCGGAAAGAGGGAAAACTAGTCTCGGAGCCGAAAATCAGATATATGAAAAAAGGAGGAATCGTAAGTTGATTATTCATTCAATCAAAGCCTTTACTGATAATTATATATGGTGCATTCAAGAAGAAACAGAGGCAGTTGTGGTTGATCCGGGCACAGCGAATGGTGTCCTTGATTACCTCGAAGAAAAGCAGCTTCGCTTGGCTGCCATTCTTTTAACGCATAAGCATGAAGACCATACCGGCGGGGTACTGGAGATTATGGCGAGATATCCAGAAATTCAGATTTATGGACCGAAAGAGACGGAGGCCTTGCCGAATCGCGTGGTAGAGGAAGGGGACACTTTTAACTTGTTGGGCCAAACTATTCATGTCTTCGAAACGGGCGGGCATACACATGGCCATATCAGTTTTTTAATGGAAAATAATCTCTTTTGCGGGGATGCCTTGTTTTCAGGAGGATGCGGTCGAGTTTTTACCGGTGATTACGAAGCTCAATATGAAACCTTGCAGAAATTTAAACGCTTGGATGATGATATAAACATTTATCCTGGCCACGAGTATACCGAAACTAATTTACGTTTTGCACACGATATGCAGCCGGATAATGAAAAGATTTTCAAGGGATTGGAAGAAGTCCGTGAATTGCGTGCAAAAGGAGAACCGACACTCCCGACAACGATCGGCAGGGAGAAGGAAATTAACCTCTTTCTGCAAGTGGATACATTGGAGGACTTTATCGAATTGCGCAGCGCCCGTGATAACTTCTAAGGGGATTGGTGTTGGAGTGAAGAAAAGGAATTCAAAACAATTACTGGGTTAATTTCCGCCTAGTAAACTCCATTTCAAATAGCGATGAACTTTAATAAATCGAATCAAATGTACTTATATAGTATCTATGATAAGATGAAATCAATAAAATTACGGAGGTTGATAAAATGGACCAAGTGCTCGTTGAAATTTGTTTACGTGTTAGAGACATTGATGCTACTTTAGATTTTTATACTGAGCTTTTTGATTTTGAGGTAGCCAGTCGCAGAGAATTCCCTGAAGATAAATTTGATTTAATCTATCTAAATTCACCAGGTTCTTCCGTACAAATAGAACTTACTTATAATTATGATGCAGATCCATATGTTATAGGAGATGGTTTCAGTCATTTAGGTGTAACAGTAAATGATTTAGAAGAAATGCACAAGATTTGTAAAGCTTCTTCTTATGAAACAGGTGAATTGAGAGGACTTTCTGGTGAAACACCTTCTTACTTCTTTGTTACTGATCCTGACGGCTACAGAATCGAAGTAAAGCGTAAAAACTAAAACGTTCTAAATACAAAAATGATTGTAAAAAGGCTTAACCCTCGATCCTCTAATTACAAATAGAGAAAGAGGGTTAGGCTTTTATTTTATTGCCGTGTCATTTCTCGTTAGGCGAGTGACTGTTTCAATATGACTTGAGTAGTGATCGCAGACAATAAAGGTGCAGTAAGTATTTATCTAATTTAAAATATAAAAAAAGAAGTTACCATTTATTCAACAATCGCGCCCGATTACGGAAGGTACTATAGCATCCTTTATTGATTAATCTTCAACTACATCTATTAAATCAGTATGAATACTAACAAAGTAAGCTTTTAGTAAATTCTCTAATATCCCGTTAAGCTTGTGATATTCGTCATCAGCCTTTTTAATAACATTATAAAATTCATCTTCTTCTATCTCATCATTTTCTAGAGCAACGTACAACCTCCACAATTCTTGACCATATCTTTTCTCAATCATTGCATAGTCTTGAGCACCAATTTTCTCGAGGGTAGGTATTAATTTGTTTAAATAAATGTCAATGCTTATCTCATCGATATACGATTCAATCCAATTCAGTAAAGTTTCGTGTCCTCCACTTTCAAGCTCAGAATAGTATTGAAAAACAATAAATGCTTCATTTAAAACTGTGTCTTTAGTAGATAAATCACATTCACTTATCACTGTTATAATAGTGTTCCATATATTGTCGTTGTCTAATAAATCTCTTCTGTTCATTTTAGGTTTCATAGTATTCCCCTTAATGATTACTTTCTTGCAACAGTCTTAAACTAAATGGCCCGTTTATTGAACTAGCCTAAATTTATTTTCTCTATTGCCATTATACCGATCCAAAAAAATTAAAATGAATTAGTACTGCGTTTGGCAGGCTATTTCACTCTCTAAATCAATATTTTTTTACTAGTTATCCCCATTTTCACATCAAAAAACTGAACAGATTATTTCAACATGATGGCGCTGTTTTATTTTCTTATAGAACGTCTTTCAATCCGCATCGGCCAGCCGTCTTTAATTCGCAGTGAGATCAAAGGTTCTGGAACCGGCGGATGTGGCCGAAGATTGCTGAATGAGAAATTTTTATATAGAACGGCGAGGATCAATGTTGCTTCAAGCATTGCGAACCGAGAACCAATACAGCTTCTGGATCCACCGCCAAATGGGAAATAACTGAATGGTGCATAGCGATTTCCTGAAGCAAAACGATCAGGGTCAAATTCTTCGGGATTTGGAAAAACCTCTTCATTCCGGTGAATTGCATAAGGCGACAGCATGAAGGTACTGCCTTTTTTAAAAGTTTGTCCGAACATCTCAAGAGGTTCGCCCAGTTCGCGATAAATCAGCCAAGCCGGCGGATACAGCCGCAGTCCTTCTTCAATGATCTGCTGGACATACGGCAGTTCACGCATCCAGTCGAATGGATTGCCTGACAAGTCAGCTCCAGCCAATTCTGCCGCCAGGCGCGATTCCACTTCAGGATGTGCTGCAATTTCCGCGAATATCCATGCCAGCAGATTGGCTGTCGTTTCATGACCCGCCAGCAGCATCGTCATCATTTGATCCCGAAGTTCTTTATCCGGCAGTCCTTCCCCGTCCTCATCCTTCATCTCAAGCATCATACCAAGCAAAGTGCGCTGAAAAAGTTCCGGCTGTTTTTTTGCTGCCACAAGCACATCCTCAATCATATCTTCCAATGTACGAATCGCCTGCTTATGTCTCTGATGCGATTTCGTCGGGACCGCTGCAGGTATTATAATCGGGTTGAATAAAATCTTCACACTTTCCTCAATCGTTGTTGTGACGGCATCTGCCAGTTTTTTCTCCTCTGCCGAAACATCAGTTGAAAACATGGTACGTGTGATGATCGACAATGTCAGCTGCATCATCTCGCTATGTATATCAAATTCCTGCGCTTGCTCTAAACGTTCAGCAACCCGTTCTGTCTCTTCGACAATTGCATAGGCATAACGCTCGAGAGCTTCCTTATAAAAAGTCGGCTGCATATACTTTTTCTGAAAGCCGTGCCGCTCGCCTTCCGTAGTCAGCAGCCCTTCGCCAACCGTGCGCTGAAGCACTTTCGTCGTGCGTCCTTTAATAAATGACTGATCATGGCGAATCAAAATCTCCCTGATTGCCTCAGGACTGTTGACAATATACGTCGGTGAGAACCCGGTCTTCATCGAAACCACGTCTCCGAGCGGACGCATCCGCATAAAAAAACCGATTGGATCATTCGTGAACTGCTGGTAATTCTGCAATCGCGGTGTAGCGATATCTTCTACAATAACCATGTACTCTCCTCCAATTTTTACTTACATCTCTTCCCTCGTGCATTCGAATGAAACCTTTCATTTCGGACATCCTACACGAAAAGGGAGGTGCGTCGATTTGGCAAAGGATGTATTGTGTGAAGTAACGAACTGCCACTTCTGGGAGGCAGGCAACCTATGTGGTGCGGAAGAGATCAAAGTTGTCACCAGAAAAGGAAAAAAAGCAAAAGACTCCGCCGAAACCGATTGTCAGACGTTTATCCCAAAAGGATAGTTCTATTAACAGCAGCCGGGCATTCGTGCTTGGCTGTTGTTTATTTCAGTACTGTTCTTCGCCTCATCGCTTCCCAATTCACTGCAATGACACTAAGTATCGCAATCAGCCCGCCAATTGCAGACAGAGCGCTTGGTAATTCCTGCAGCCAAACATACGCAACCAAAATGGCAACAACAGGCTCCACGTAAAGCAGACTGGAGACAGCTCCTGCATCTGCCATCGATAATGCTGTCGACCATGTTACATACGCAATCGTTGCCGGGATTAACCCCATGTAAATAGTGGACAGCGTAGCTTCCAAGGTCGCACCTTGAATTTCATTGAGCAGGCCCGGTGTAAAAAATAAGAACGGCAATGTGCCGGCCCAAGTAAAATATGCCGTTAATTCGATTGGCTTATAGCGGGTGAATAATGGCTTTTGGAAGACAAAAAATAACGAAGTCGCGATGACCGCTGCTAAAATGAACCAGGCGCCTGCCGATATTTCCACTGCCCCATCCGAACTGCCGATTGTGATTAACGCGACACCTGCCAAACCGATGGCCATTCCAATCCAGCCGAGCGGACTGATCCGTTCTTTTAAGAAGATGACGGCAATAATAGCCGTAAAAATCGGCACCGTTGCAATGAACAAGCCTGCCGTGCCGGCCGCCACTGTCTGCTCGCCGTACGTCAAACCGAAATGATAAACACTGATGCCCGTCCATCCTAATAATAAAATCTTCCATATATCTTGCCGTTCAGGAATACGGATTTTCGTTCCCGGCCACATTGCATAAAGAATAAATACGAGTGAAGCCACTATGAAACGTGTCAAGACCAAATGACCCGGTGAGTAGCCGCCGAGCAGGCTGACCCGGATCGCCGCGAAGCTGGAACCCCATGCCACTACTGTAAATAAGCCTAAATAGAGTGCTTTTTTATTCATAAAAGGACCTGCCTCATTCATAAGTATCTTGCCTGCTGCCAGCGGATTAAACGTTTCAGTTCAGTTTAAATGTAGCTGTGCAGTGTGCAACTAGTTCATCATTTTCATTGTACAGTTTACCATCGACTAATGCAGTGCTCCGTCCTCTGTTAATGACTGATGCTTTTGAATAAATTGCCTCCTGAACAGCAGGCTTTAAAAAATGTGTCGCCATTTCGATCGTCATGACGTCGTCAGAACCAAGAGAGCGGCAAAGCATGCCCATCGTCGTATCCAGAACCGACATATACATACCGCCATGTATAGTACCGCGTACATTATCATATTGTGGACGGTACGGTAAATATAATTCCACATCGCCTTCTGCCAGTTTCTGTGTCTGCAAACCTGAAAATTTCCAGAAAGCGCTCGTTTCAAAATCTTGGCGCACTTTTTCTAAATACTCAACGGATGTATCATTCATTCGATTCCCTCCAAGTAAATTAACTGTTTACTGTATACCATATCTCAATCAGCGCCGGACGACAATTCATTGATTTTCCATTCGAATATAATACCGTCACATTTTTATATTTTTTCAAGAAAAAAGGTTTGTTTTTTCGTCCTTATCCTTTATACTGAAAATAATTTCATAAGTTATTTTATTTAGGAAGAGTACCCTGTGAATGCTTCATCAATTCAATCACCTGTTATGTAATGGACTTGAGGAAATCCTCTACAAGTATATTGTCTTTTATATACAAGCGAACAGAGTAAAGATCTCTCTCCAATCTGTCATGTTTGTGCTGTTTCATGCCGGTTGGAGGGAGATTTTTTTATGCCCATAAATTGTAATCAACATAGAAAGGAAGGGTGTTAGGGTTGGAAAACAAGCTCAAGCTCTACGGCTTTAACAACCTCACCAAGACTCTTAGCTTTAACATTTATGATGTGAGCTATGCGAAAAGCCGACGGGAGCAAAGTGAGTATATCGCCTATATCGACGAGCAATATAATTCAGAACGGCTGACCAAAATTCTTTACGATGTCACCGAAATGATTGGTGCACATGTATTGAATGTCAGCAAACAGGACTATGATCCGCAGGGAGCCAGCGTTACTCTGATGATTTCAGAAGAGAAGTTCCCTGCCTCACAAATTGATCCTTCCTGTAATCAGGGGGCAATTCCTTTCCCTCCTGAAAAAGACTCAGTCGTCAGTCATTTAGATAAGAGCCATGTAACAGTCCATACGTATCCGGAGTATCATCCAGATAACTCCATCGCGACATTCCGGGTCGATATTGACGTCTCCACATGCGGTGAAATTTCGCCCCTGAAAGCTTTGGATTATCTTATCGGCAGTTTTGATTCGGATATTATCACAGCGGATTATCGCGTGCGGGGCTTTACAAGAGCAGTGGACGGCAGAAAATTGTTCATGGATCATTCCATGACATCGATACAGGATTTCATTGACCGGAAAACGCTTGAGAAGTATGACGCAATCGATGTCAACGTCTACCAGGCGAATATCTTCCATACAAAAATGCTAATAAAAGAAATTGATCTGCAGGATTATCTGTTTAACCGGGATGTATCGGAAATACCACCGAAGGAACGTCTTCAAATCTCTCATAATCTGCGAAAAGAGATGATTGAAATTTTCAGCGGTTCCAATGTATACGAAAATGAATGAGGCGAGAACAGTGAAAACATCACAGCACCGTGTTCCGATTATGGAAGCACTGCAGCAGTATCAATCCGCACGAGTCGTACCTTTTGATGTACCCGGCCATAAGCACGGACGGGGCAATCCTGAACTTGCGGCATTTCTTGGAGAAGCATGCCTGCATCATGATGTGAATTCCATGAAGCCGCTCGACAATCTGTGCCACCCTGTCTCCGTCATACGCGAAGCAGAGGAACTGGCTTCTGATGCTTTCGGCGCCAAACACGCCTTTCTGCTCGTCAACGGCACGACTTCTGCTGTACAGGCTATGGTCATGACTGCCTGCAAAGCCGGAGAGAAAATTATTATGCCCAGAAACGTCCACCGCAGTGCCATCAATGCGTTGATCTTAAGTGGCGCACTGCCCGTCTATGTTAATCCGGGCGTAGACAAGGACCTCGGTATCCCGCTCGGCATGGGCGTTGAAGATGTCAAACAGGCGATACTCGATCATCCTGACGCTAAGGCCATTCTGATCAACAACCCGACTTATTACGGGATCTGCTCGAATCTGCAGGCCATTACGGAACTTGCCCACCGCCACGATATGCTCGTTTTAGTGGACGAAGCGCACGGCACGCATTTTTATTTCAACGACCAGCTGCCTGCTTCCGCCATGTCTGCCGGTGCTGATATGGCATCGGTCAGCATGCATAAATCAGGCGGTTCTCTGACGCAGAGCTCATTTTTATTGATTAATAATGAAGTCAGCGAAGGCTATACCCGGCAAATCATCAATCTGACCCAAACGACGAGCGGCTCCTATTTACTGATGTCGTCACTTGATATTTCACGAAAGAATCTCGCCCTTCATGGCCAGGAGATTTTCGATAAGGTGATTAAAATGGCACAATACACACGCGATGAAATCAATAAAATCGACGGTTATTATGCTTATTCAAAAGAACTGATCAACGGGGACACCGTTTTTGATTTTGATGAATCAAAATTGTCGGTCCATACCCGTGAAATAGGGCTTGCCGGAATCGAAGTGTATGATATTCTGCGTGATGAATACGATATTCAGATTGAATTTGGCGATGTGGCCAATATCCTGGCCTATATTTCTGTCGGTGACCGGACTCTCGATTTAGAACGGCTGGTCGCTGCTCTGGCTGAAATTAAACGCCGTTACAAAAAAGATCCAAGCAAACTGTTTGATCATGAATATATCAATCCGGAAATCGTCCAGTCACCGCAGCAGGCATTTTATTCGGAGAAAGAGACCCTTTCTCTGCAAGAGGCAGCGGGACGGACCGCAAGTGAATTCGTTATGTGCTATCCCCCAGGCATCCCGATTGTGGCACCAGGAGAGCGGATCACAGAAGAAATCATCCACTATATTGCGTACTGCAAGGACAAAGGCTGTTTCTTGACGGGGACAGAAGATCCGCAAGTAGAGAATATCAATGTAGTAAAGGAGGCTGACTGATGAACCTTTGGTATACAGAAGAACATTCACCGCATGTCCGTTTTTCCATTCAAGTCGAGGAGCATCTATATACCGCTAAAAGTGAATTCCAGAAAATTGATGTCTTTCAAACCTATGAGTTCGGCAAGATCCTGACACTCGACGGTTATGTGATGATTACCGAAAAAGATGAATTTATTTATCATGACATGATCGTCCATGTTCCGATGGCCACCAATCCTTCGATTGAAAAAGTGCTGGTGATCGGAGCTGGGGACGGCGGAACTGTGCGTGAACTGACCAGATATCCATCTATTAAACAAATTGATATGGTGGAAATCGACGAACAGGTTGTGGAAGTCTGTAAAAAGTATTTACCGCAGACGGCCGGACAGATGACTGATCCCCGGGTACAACTTTATTTTGAAGACGGTCTAAGATTTGTACGCCATCAAGAAAACGCTTATGACTTGATCATTGTCGATTCAACGGATCCGTTCGGCCCGGGTGAAGGGCTTTTCACAAAAGAATTCTACGGCAATTGCTATAAGGCGCTGAAGGATGACGGCATTTTAGTCAATCAGCATGAAAGTCCTTTTTATGCGGAAGATGCAAAAGGCATGCAGCGGGCACATAAGAGCATCATGGGCTTCTTCCCTGTCTCAAAAGTGTATCAAGCGCATATTCCAACTTATCCTTCCGGCCATTGGCTGTTCGGATTTGCTTCCAAAAAATATGATCCTGTTGAAGACTTGCAGGCGGATGCGTGGAATGCACTTGGACTGCAGACAAAATACTATAATACAAAACTTCATGCCGGCTCATTCGCACTGCCGAATTATGTAAAGGAGCTACTGATCCATGCTGAATAAAAACATTGAAACGTTTCTCGGATTTGAAGCGGAATATGACGATGCATCATTCGTCGTCTTCGGTGCACCGTTTGATTCCACTACTTCATTCCGTCCAGGTACACGCTTTGCCAGTAAGATCATGCGCAGCGAATCATTCGGGCTGGAAACATACAGTCCCTATCAGGAAGCGGATTTAACTGATTTTTCTCTGTTTGACGGAGGCGATCTGGAACTCAGCTTCGGCAATACGGAACGGGCTCTGAATCAAATCGAGGAGTTCACAGCACAGATTGTAGAGGATGAAAAAATTCCCTGCATGATCGGCGGAGAACATCTGGTGACACTCGGAGCTGTGCGTGCAGTCGCGAAGAAATATCCAGATTTGCATGTCATTCAGTTTGATGCGCATACCGATCTGCGCGATGATTATCTGGACGAGCATCTGTCACATGCGACGGTCATCCGCAGAATCTGGGATATTCTCGGGGACGGCAGAATCTATCAATACGGCATTCGTTCTGGCGACCGCCCTGAGTTTGAGTGGGCTGCGAAACAGCATGTCTTTATGCAGAAATTTAATTTTGAAGGCCTCGGGAAAACCGTTGAAACACTGCAGGGCAAACCAGTCTATTTGACGATTGACCTTGATGTTCTGGATCCTTCTGTCTTCCCCGGCACCGGTACGCCTGAAGCGGGCGGTGTTACGTTCATGGAACTGTTGCAGGCCGTTCTGACCGTCAGCGGCCTGAATATTGTCGCGTGTGATATCAATGAGTTGTCTCCTGTTTATGATCAAAGCGGCGTCTCTACTGCTGTCGCCTGTAAAGTACTGCGTGAATTAGCAATCGCAATCAATAAAAAATAATATAAATTGGTGGTGTTTTTAATGGGAAAAGCATTAATTATCGGAGCTGGCGGCGTAGCCAGTGTAGTGGTTCATAAGTGTTGTCAGGTGCCTGACGTATTTGAGGAAATCTGTATCGCGAGCCGTACGAAATCAAAATGTGATGCCTTGAAAGAAAAGCTGGACGGCGGACGCACGAAAATCCAGACAGCGCAAGTCGATGCAGACAATGTGCCTGAACTGGTGGCATTGATCAATGAATTCCAGCCGGATATCGTCATCAACGTCGCGTTGCCTTATCAGGATTTGACGATCATGGATGCATGTCTTGAAACAAAAGTCGATTATCTGGACACAGCAAACTATGAGCCGCTCGATACAGCGAAATTCGAATACAAATGGCAGTGGGCGTATAAAGAAAAGTTTGAGGAAGCAGGAATTACCGCATTGCTAGGCAGCGGCTTCGATCCCGGCGTAACCGGTGTATTTTCTGCTTATGCCCTGAAACATTACTTTGATGAAATCCACACAATCGATATCGTCGATGCCAATGCAGGCGATCACGGTTACCCTTTCGCGACGAATTTCAATCCAGAAATTAATATTCGTGAAATCACAGCAAACGGCCGTTATTACGAAAAAGGTGAATTCATTGAGACAGAGCCGCTTGAAGTGAAGCGTGTCTACGATCTGCCGGAAATCGGACCGAAAGATGTGTACTTGCTGTACCATGAAGAATTAGAATCACTCGCTAAAAACATTACAGGCGTGGAGAAGATCCGCTTCTGGATGACATTCTCTGAAAAGTACCTGACACATCTGAAGGTACTGGAGAATGTCGGCATGACTTCCATTGAGCCGATCGAATTCGAAGGACAGCAAATCGTTCCGTTGCAATTTTTAAAAGCTGTATTGCCGGATCCTGCTTCACTTGGACCGCGCACGAAAGGAAAAACGAATATTGGATGTATCTATCAGGGCACGAAAGACGGAGAGCCTAAAACGTATTATGTTTATAATATATGCGATCACCAAGAGTGCTACCGCGAAGTCGGTTCACAGGCGATTTCGTATACAACAGGAGTCCCCGCAATGATCGGCGCCATGATGATGCTGACTGGGAAATGGAAAAAGCCCGGCGTCTTCAATATCGAAGAGTTCGATCCAGATCCATTCATGGACGCGTTGAATGAATACGGCCTGCCATGGCATGAAGATTTCAATCCAACTTTGATTGACTGAGGAGAATGATATGAACTTTGATGTACAGGCAGTTCCTTCACCGAGCTATGTGGTGGAGGAAGAGCTGCTCATAAATAATCTCAAAAAAATGAAAGCCGTCATTGATGAGACCGGCTGCAAAATATTACTCGCCCAAAAAGGATTCTCGATGTTTGAAGTTTATCCTCTGATTGGCAAGTACTTGCACGGCGTCACATCAAGCGGACTCTTCGAAGCGCGTCTCGGTTATGAAGAAATGGGCAAAGAAGTGCATACGTACTCCCCTGCTTTTCAGGAAAATGAATTTGACGAGATTCTTCGTTATTCCGATCATTTGGTGTTTAATTCATTTGCGCAGTGGAACCGTTTTAAGGCTCAAGTGAAAAACAGCGGCAAGCAGATCGAATGCGGAATCCGAATCAATCCCGAGTACTCTGAGATTGAAGTCGACATGTATAACCCCTGCTTCTCACATTCCCGATTCGGCGTTACATTGGCAGATTTCAAACCGGACCAGCTGGACGGCATCAGCGGACTGCACTTCCATACGATGTGCGAGCAAAATTCCGATACACTGTGGCGCACAATACAAGTCGTCGACGAAAAATTCGGCCCTTATCTGAAGCAAATGAAATGGATCAATTTTGGCGGTGGGCATCATATCACCCGGCCTGATTACGATATGGACGTATTAATCCGCTCGATCAACTTCATGAAGGAGAAATACGGACTGGACGTCTACTTGGAACCTGGAGAGGCTGTTGCTCTCAACACCGGCTTCTTAGTCGCGACAGTGCTTGATACGCTGCATAACGGTACGCCGATTGCGATTCTTGATACATCGGCTTCCTGCCATATGCCGGATGTCCTCGAAATGCCGTACCGCCCCGATATTATTGGCACAGGCATGCCGAATGAAAAAGCCTATACCTACCGTCTGGGCGGCCCGACTTGTTTGGCCGGAGACGTTATTGGAGATTATTCGTTTGATGCTCCATTGCAGCCTGGCGACCGTCTGGTATTCTGTGATATGGCACACTATTCGATGGTGAAGAATAATACGTTCAACGGAATGAACCTACCTGCGATCGTATTGCAGAAAACTGACGGCAATTTACAAATCGTCAAGCAGTTCGGCTATAAAGATTTTAAAGAACGTTTATCCTGATGAAAAAACCGATTCGCCTGACTCGCGAATCGGTTTTTTTCACAATAGAAAGAATCCAATGCCCATGATGAGATAGGCCGCGAACAGCGTCAGCCCTTCAAACCAATTCGACTCACCGTCCTGACAGATGTTGACGACTAAGAATACAGCGGTAATCATCGCAATCAACTCAGGCCAGGTGAACACAAGCGGCATGGCAGTCGGCATCATCAAAGAAATCAAAACCAGAACCGGTGCAACGAACATCGCGACCTGCAATGTGGAACCAATCGCGATTTCAACCGAGACATCCATTTTATTTTTCATTGCCATCGTAATGGCCGATGTATGTTCTGCTGCGTTACCAACGATTGCTACAATAATGACTCCGATAAATAACTCGGTCCATCCAAACTTTTCACCGAGCGTGCTGAAGGTATGCACCAATTTCTCCGATACGAATGCAACGGCTACAGTAGAAAGCAAAAGTACAAGAATGGCTCTCCCCTTTGTCCACTCCGGCACTTCATCTGTCTCGTGATTATCAGAGCCGAATACGCCGCGGTGAGTAAATAATTTGAAAACCAAACCTGCTAAATAAATTAAAATCAGTATGACAGATATTCCAACACTTAAATTTAGCTCGGTTTTCGGGTCCATATCCATGGTGAATACTTCGGGAATAACAAAAGCGACGACTACTGCAAAAATCAGCAATGCAGAATTATAGCGGGCATCATAAATACTGAAATTCTGCCGTTTATGCTTCAATCCGCCGGCAAAAAATGAAAGCCCAAGAACTAACAGCAAGTTGCCCAAGACAGAACCTGTCAGTGAGGCGAGTACGATGCCGATCAATCCTGCTTTCAATGTAAATATTGAAATGATAAGTTCTACCGCATTTCCGAAGGTCGCGTTCAGCAATCCGCCGATACGCGGTCCGCTGACGATCGCCAGACTTTCCGTCGCTCTTCCAATAAATGCTGCAAGCGCAATAATACTTAAACAGCAGAGTCCAAACATCCATAAGTCTGACCAATGGAAGTAAGAACCGATTAAAACTAAAGGGACGCCGATAAAAGCCAAGGCAGCGAATACCTTATTCAATTCCTCCACCTCATCTCTAACTCAATTTCTTCTATCTTTCCCTTGTTTCATCAAATACAAACCGGAATTGTTTCTATTCTTGGCTATAGTGGAGGTAAACCGTTGCCCTGCGTTTTAGGTGAATGTGTTCTGTAGGACCCATGCTGCGCCAAGTGAACAGCGCAGGGTTCGCTTGGCCGTATTTCTGTGCTCTTAACAGAAATCAAGGCCATACATCATATTTCAACAAAGCATTCTCGCAAGTTGTCCCATCTGTCGGGCTGATCCTCCCCGAGTCGACCGTCTTCCGCTCCAATCCTACTTACTATGTAGAAAGGGTGTGGCTCTCGCATAACCCTACCTCCCCACTACAGGCGGCTGGTCATGATGATTACACCAAAAAATCAAGAACAGATTTCGATTTAAAGCCTTTATAAAAGAGTGAAAATAGTTAGATATCTCAAAGGGAATAAAGCATTTTGTGCTAGAATAGAGTATAAATTGGCGTCTAATCTAGCAAACAAACCAGATTGTAGAAATAATTATGTTGAATTTAGGCTCATCACCATAACATGTGCTTGACAGTGTACATAGCAAGCAGTTTGGGGTCTGTGCTACAAACGGTAGCTTTTCGGCGGACCCGTGATGAGTCAGCAAAATAAGTGAGTTGAATTATGGGTAAGTGGAGAGAAATCGTTTCCCTGCGTTTCAGGCGGACGCGTTCTGGAGGGCCCGCGGTGAGCCAACTTGGTCGCTGCGCTCCCGCAAGTTGTCTCACCTGTCGGGCTGATCCTCCCAGAGTCGCCGCCTTGCACTCCGGTACACTGGCTGGTGTTTTACTACTTTTTATGTGCTTAGCAGTGTGATCTTTGCGTCTGTGAAAATTGTAATGGAAAGGGAGCTCATGCAATAAGCGGCTTTTACACGAAACCCCAATCATTTTTGACATGGCCGTTGTCATGTGCTTTATACAACTTACATTGGAGCTTTGAATGAAGTCTTTGAACCTAGTGAGAAGGTTCCAAATCAAGAACCGATTGAGCATCCGCATAACGTACATTTTACACACTAGCGAAGGCGCCTTTGCGGGGTCGGCCGTTGCAAAGCGAACAGTGTAGGGTTCGCCTTGCTGTATTTCTGAGTTCTTTGCAGAAATTAAGGCAGTGATGCGCGTTCTTTGCTGGCTGGCTCACAGCGTAAGGCAATCCCCCAGCGCCGAAGCGATTTCAGACTGCAGCTCACTGCCCCGTTCAAAAATCTGTCCCGGTCGAGCGACGGAACCACAGTAGCTACAGTCACACCTTGCAAAACTGCAGAACATTTTTATGATTTGCAATAGGCTAGTTGTCAAGAACAGATTATAGTGATGAGCCTAAATTTAACGCAGAAAATTATTTTGGATTTGAGAATTTCAACATAATGAAGGGGAGATGAAAAAAATTATCTTTTTATTGTTTCTGGGTGTAATATTTTTAGCTGGATGCACAGTTAACAACCAAGATACCGACTGGGAGGTAAGTCCAACTTTCACAAAGGATAATCAGGTTTTGTATGGGACACAAGAGAAGTTCGGAATCACCAACATTAATGGCCCAGATCAGCCTGTGTTTCCGGCACAACAGGGGAGGTTGTACCGTATTTATTTTCTGGAGGACGTTAAGGGACACAGTAAATATAAAATCACAGCTACTCACCAAGATACCGGCGATTCCGAGGAACTCATTGAAACAGAAATTGGAGAAGAGACCGAAGTGAAAATTGGATTTGGAGAAGCTGGACTTTGGAAGATTGATGTAACAGTTGATGGTGAGCCATACACGGATTTTGTCATAGAAGTAAACTAAATCGACATCATTATAATTCACCAATAGCGTGCGATTCATGAACATGGATTCGCGTCCATTAAACAATCAGGCCATATTGTGGGAAAATTGAAATCTTGAGGTGAGGTATGAAAGTATATTTGAGGTTGTTTGTCGGGTTGATTTTTATTTTAACATTAACAGGTTGTTTTGGAGAAGATTACGACGTGGGTGTTCCAAGAGCTTATATAAATTTAGAGGTTATAGAAATACAATTAACAGAAACCAATATAAATTGGGAAACGCAAAGTGAGAACGTCCACGAAGCAATAGAAGATGTTCAGGAATTTGGATTAACTCAGAACGAAATAAAAGTTTTTGCAAATCAAGAAGCCACTTTAGATTTTAAAGAGAATGAAAAAAATGGTGGAGATATTTGGACAGATCCAAATATTACGGCTGTTTTAATAAATGATAAGAAAGAAATTGAAATTGAAATGAATGACTTTAGGGAATTTAGATTCCCGTCCGACAAAGGAAATTTTGTGTTAGTGGTTGAATTTAAAAGCAGCGCAGGTAGCGCGCAATATGTAGGGAATATTTTAATTCAGTAACTTAAACAAACGTGTGCAATTGCTGAACAAGATTTGTTTCCCGATAGCTAGTTGATCGGAGCGGAGCGAAAATGGCTTGCAGAAAGAACTCTGTATTGCCTTATTTTCTGCAAAGAACGCAGAAATACGGCAAAGCGAACCCTTCGCTGTTCGCTTGGCTCACCGAGTGTACTCCGGAAAGCGTTCGGCTCAAGCGTAAATCCCCAGGCACAGACACCCGTTAAACAATACGATGAAATAACAATTGATCCAAAGAACAAAAAAACCTTCTCAAGAATAAATAATCCTGAGAAGGCTCTTTAATGTTAACTCTTCATTTTTGGATCCAGTGCATCGCGCAAGCCGTCGCCCATTAGATTGAAACCCAGAACTGTCAGCATGATTGCGATTCCCGGGAAAATCATTGTCCATGGCGCATTTTGCAAATAGTCTTTCGAGTCAGCCAGCATTTTCCCCCACTCCGGATCAGGTGCTGATGCTCCGAGCCCGAGGAAGCCCAGTGCCGCCGCTTCCAAGATTGCAGTAGCGATCGCAAGCGTTCCCTGTACAATGACGGGTGCCATGGAATTCGGTAGAATATGTGAAAACAAAATTCTGAAGTCTTTCATTCCGATCGCTTTCGCGGCCATAATATATTCATCTTCCTTAATACTGAGCACTTTCGAACGGATAAGGCGTCCAAAGTTCGGAACATTGATAATCGCAATAGCAATCAGTGCGTTGCGAAGACTTGGTCCCAATACGGAAACAATTGCAATTGCCAATAGAATGGAAGGGAATGCGAGCATGATATCAAATATCCTGGAGATAATCGTATCTACCCAGCGGCCATAATATCCGGCTACAATTCCCAAAAAACTTCCTACGACGATCGAACCGACAACTGCGAAGAATCCAACAGTTAATGAAATTCTTGCTCCGTGCACAATTCGAGAAAAGATATCCCGGCCAAAGTCATCAGTTCCAAACCAATACTCTGAAGAAGGAGGCTGCAGCCGGTCGGCCATCATCTGCTCGTTAATGCCTTCTTTAGTCAGTAACGGGCCAAAAATGGCAAGAAGGATAAATAGCAATACGATTCCAGCACCGACAAGCGCTACTTTACTCTTTCGAAAACCTATCCAAGCTTCCCGCCAAGGCCCCGTTGTCTTCTCTAATTGTGCTTCTGCCACTCCGTCTACCTTAGGCGTTAATTCTGACATGAACTGTTCCTCCTTCCTCAATCATATTTAATCCTCGGATCGATCAGTCCATATAATAAGTCGACAATCAGATTAATCATGACGAAGATAAACGCAACGATCAGAATACCTGACTGGATAACCGGATAATCTCTGAAGTTGATGGCATCGTAAATATATCTTCCAATACCCGGCCATGCGAAAATTGTTTCCGTCAGGATAGCGCCGCCAAGCAGAAGACCCATCTGCAGACCGATAATTGTCAAAACAGGAATCACCGCATTTTTCAGCGCGTGCTTATAGACAACCCAGAACATTTTCTGGCCTTTTGCACGTGCAGTCCGAATATAATCAGAACGCATAACCTCCAACATACTTGAACGGGTCATTCTGGCGATTATTGCCATCGGTATGGTTGCGAGCGCCAGTCCCGGCAAGACCAAGTGACGCAGAACCTGCCATAACTGATCGAATCGTCCCTGAATGAGCGTATCTATTATGTATAAATGCGTTATAGCCGTAACAGGATCTCGAACATTTTGCCGTCCTGCTGTCGGCAGCCAGCTCAACTCAATGGAAAAAGCCCACTGTCCCAACAAACCCAGCCAGAAAATCGGCATAGAAACTCCGACTAATGCAAAAATCATCGCTGCATAGTCGAACCATGAATTTTGGAACCACGCAGAAATAATACCGGCATTGATCCCAACGATCACGGCAATAATCATAGCAAATAAGGCTAGCTCCAGTGTCGCTGCCAAATAAGGCCAGATTTCATCTGCCACGGGCAGACGTGTCCGCATGGACTCACCTAGATCACCTTTTAAAATTCCACCTAAATAACTGAAGTACTGCGTATACCATGGCTGATCCAATCCCAGTTTGACAGTCAGCGCTTCGACCGCTTCTTTAGTCGCCTGCTGTCCGAGGATCACTTGTGCTGGATTGCCGGGAATTGCACGAATTAACATAAAGACTAAGAATGTCATACCTAGCAGGACAGGAATTAGCTGTAAAAGCCTTTTAATCGTATAGTTGAACAACTCTTTCACCCCTCCGGCTCTTATCTTGAAAATGAATTAAAGAAAGGGAGAATACAAGCTTCTCCCTCCACTTCATTCACAAATCACACTTCATCATTCGCTTATTTGAATTCTACGTTCGATAATAAATCAGAACCTGTAGGATGTGGAACAAACCCAGTCAATTCTTTTGCTCCACCCAATAATGGAATGGAGTGTGCAAGCGGTACCCAAGGAGCTTCCTCATGAAGAATTTCCTGTGCCTGCTTGTAAAGCTCGTTACGTTTATCTTCATCAACTTCTGTCTGCGCTTCTAAGAATAACTTATGTGTTTCTTCATTTTTGAAGTACGTATAGTTATTGCTTCCGATATTATCTTCGTCAAGAAGAACATACAAGAAGTTATCTGCGTCTCCATTATCCCCTGTCCAGCCAAGCATGAAGGCATCTGCTTCACCTTTTTCTGCTTTATCAAGATAGGTTGCCCACTCATAAGAAACGATTTTCGCTTTAATTCCTACATCTGCCAAGTTGCTCTGTATAGCTTCTGCTACCTTCGTGCCATCCGGCATATATGGACGTGGAACCGGCATAGCCCATAATTCCATTTCGAAACCATCTTCAAGTCCTGCTTCTTTCAATAGCTCTTTTGCTTTTTCAGGATCATACGGATAAGCTTCAATTTCATCATTATAGCCTGAAATAGATGACGGCATTGCGTTAGCCGCTACTTCAGCACGTCCTTCAAAGAACGAATCGATGATTGTCTGCTTATCAATTGCATAGTTCATTGCCTGACGAACTTCTTTCTTATCAAATGGTTCACGAGTTACTGTCAGCCCCAGGTATCCAACGTTCATGGAAGGACGTTCGAAAAGCTGCAAATCAGCATTGTCTTCAATTTTCGTGCCGTCAGACGGATTAATTCCGTCAGCCAGATCGATATTACCTGAAAGCAATGAATTCAGACGTGCAGAGTTGTCCGGGATAGACTGGAAAATTACGCGATCCAGTTTCGGAAGCCCCTCCTGCCAATAGTCTTCATTCTTTTCAATTGTAATCGTATCATTCGGCTTCCACTCAACGAACTTGAACGGGCCTGTTCCTACCGGGTTACGTTCATACTCATCATCACCCTTTGCAAATGCTTCAGGGCTTGAGATCGCAAACATACTCATTGCGATATTTTTTAAGAATGGCGCCTGTGGACGCTTTAATTTGATAACTACTGTATTGTCGCCGTCAGCAGTCACTGATTCAATTACGTGGCTTTCATCGTCCTTGAATCCGCCGAACATCGAGTTATAGTAAGGGAATGTATCCGCATCACCATTTGCCCAGCGTTCGAAGTTCTTTACGACTGCATCCGCATTGAAGTCTGTTCCATCATGGAACGTAATGCCTTCTTCTAATTCAAATGTATAAGTCAAACCATCTTCAGTTGTATCCCAGTCTTTTGCAAGACCTGGCTGTACTGTAGTATCCTTCTCGCCAAAATTCAATAGGGTTTCAAACAAGTTCACTGTTACTTTAAAAGTTTCCCCTTCTGTTACGCGGGATGGATCAAGAGATGTTGAATCTCCGCCCCGTCCAAATACTAATGTCTTATTCTCGCTTCCGCCTTTATCTGCAGCGTCTTTATCTTTGTCGCTGCTCCCCTTTGTGTCATCTCCGCCAGAACAAGCTGCCAGTGCAGTTGACAGAGCCAACAGCATGATCAGAGCGAGCGACCACAATTTCCCTTTCCTCATACAGATCCCTCCAATTGTTTTTGTCTTTCTATATCATCGTTGCCTTCCGCTGTGTAAAGATGGCAGGCAACAGAATGACCGGTCTTCTCCTCTGCTAATACAGGGGTGATTTTGGTGCATACATCCATTTTAAAAGGACAGCGCGTGTGAAACGCACAGCCGCTTGGAGGGTTAGCCGGACTCGGCATATCTCCTTCGATAATGATCTGCTCTTTTTTATAATTCGGATCCGGAACCGGCACTGCGGACAGCAATGCCTGCGTGTAGGGATGAAGAGGATTTGCATATAGCTCTTCACTTTCCGTGATCTCTACGATTTTCCCTAAGTACATGACAGCTACGCGGTTGCTGATATGGCGCACTACTCCCAGGTCATGCGCGATAAAGATATAAGTCAGATTAAATTCTTTCTGCAGATCCTGCATCAGGTTCAGCACTTGCGCCTGAATCGATACATCAAGTGCAGAAACCGGTTCATCTGCAATAATTAATTTAGGATTCGTCATTAACGCTCTGGCAATCCCAATTCGCTGCCGCTGACCGCCACTAAACTGATGCGGATAGCGTTTTGCATGATACTCACTGAGTCCGACAATTTTTAAGAACTCGATCACTTTTTCACGGCGTTCTTTTGCATTGCTTACCCCGTGCACAAGAAGTGGTTCTTCCAAAATCTTACCGATTGTATGACGTGGATTTAATGAAGCGTACGGATCCTGAAACACCATTTGAATATCACGCCGCACTTTACGGATTTCATTTGCAGACATAGAGGTCAGATCTCGTCCCTGAAATTCCACAACGCCTTCAGTCGGTTCCAATAAGCGCATGATTGTACGTCCGGTTGTTGATTTCCCGCAGCCGCTCTCCCCGACAATTCCAAGCGTTTCACCTTCATTTACATGAAATGAAATATCATCGATTGCTTTGACATGACCAACTGTCTTGCCGATTATCCCTTTACGGATAGGAAAATATTTTTTCAGACCTTCAACTTTCAACAGTGGCTTGTCCATCCTTTGTTGTCACTCCTTCCTGCTCATCGTATAAGAAACATCTCGTCTGGTGAACATCGGAGTTCCTGTATAATTGCGGTGTTTCTTCCCAACATCTGGCGAAAGCGCTTTCACATCTAGCCGCGAATCTGCAGCCTTTTTTGACCGAGCCCGGTTTCGGTACATTGCCGGGAATAGAGTACAAACGGTCTTTTTTATCACGCATATCGGGTACAGACTGAATCAGCCCGCGAGTGTAGGGATGACATGGGTTTTTAAATATTTCCTGCGTCGGCGCTTCTTCAATGACTTGTCCTGCATACATGACCACCACACGTTCACAAGTTTCAGCAACGACTCCTAAATCATGAGTGATTAGTAGAATTGCTGTATTCATGCGTTCGTTCAATTCCCGCATCAACTTTAGAATCTGTGCTTGAATTGTCACGTCAAGCGCCGTTGTTGGTTCATCTGCAATTAGAACTTTAGGATCACAGACCAATGCCATCGCAATCATCACACGCTGACGCATCCCGCCTGAAAGCTGATGGGGGTATTCTTTCATAACTTCTTCGGCACGCGGAAGACCGACCAGCTTTAACATTTCAACCGCACGGTCAGTAATTTGTTTTTTAGACCATTTCTTTTCATGAAGAGAAATTGCTTCTTTCATTTGATTACCTATCGTAAAGAGTGGATTCAAAGAGGTCATCGGTTCCTGAAAGATCATGGCAACATCTTTCCCTCGGATGTCTCTCATTTCTTTTTCCGACTTTTTCAGGAGATCTTCTTCACCAAACAGGATTTCTCCACCTGTAATCTTACCTGGCGGGCTCGGTACCAATTGCATGATCGATAAGGATGTCACACTCTTTCCGCAGCCGGATTCTCCGACGATCCCCAGTATTTCCCCTTCACGTACATAAAAGTCTACATGATCTACAGCGGGAATCTCTCCAGAGTCTGTAAAAAAGGTCGTCTGCAAATCCTTTACCTGAAGTAATTTCTGCCTTTCGCTCATTTGCTCACCTTTTTCTTTTTTTCTGAAATAATTCATTAATCACTATTATACTTTTTTTCTGATTAAACACAAGATGCTTTCTTGATAAAATATTATACTGGCGAAAAATGACGAAATTAAAAGAAACGCGCAGCGAAAAGCTCTGCCTGCACGTTTCTTAAAATTATGAAGATATTTGAATAGTATGTTTACTATATTATACGAATAATTATTACTTATTCCAGATCACTTTTCCTTCCACAAAATCTGGCGTCTCAATATCTAACAACTTATATAAAGTCGGTGCAATATCAATCATGTTGATTCTCTTGCTCATTTTCCCAGTCTTAATGTCCGGTCCGGCTATGTACAGCATGGGACGCAAAGCTTTTCTTTCCGGATTTCCTCCATGACTGCCAAATTCCTGTGTCGGTTCAATAGCAACTTTTGCATCTTTCCCCATCAAATAGCCGGGTGCAGCAGATAGAAAGACATCTCCGCTGTTTTCATTGTTTATACTATCGAACTCCGTCATCCCTTCCGTTAAAACCTTTTCATATGGATGGATGTCATCTCTCTTGTGAACGAATAAAGACGAAATACCCGGATAATTGTATGTCAGTATAGTGCAGCCTTTAAGCCATTGTGAAACGGGTTTACTTCCTGCAGACGGATTGTACGTCATATTCGAAAATAAATCTCTCGCTTGAAATACCTCTATAATTTGCTGTTTCACTTCTTCATACTCTTCTGGCGGGACAATCCCTTTCTTCTCACGGCCTGTTAAATTTACATAGACATGTGCAATTGTACCGCTGGCTTCTGCATAAGCTCTTGTTTTGGAAATATCAATATTTCCTTTAGCGTCGGTCACGAGAAGACCTGCCTTTTCTAACTCTTTATTAGGCGACAGCCTGGTATGGATCGGCTCCAGACCATGATCGGAAACAAGTAACAGATAATCTTCTTTATTTAAATCGTTTTTGACTCGACCAATTACTTCATCTGCCTGTTCGAAAGCCCAATCCATATAGGACTTTTTTTCTTCGACGGTTTCTGTCTGGTAACCGGGCTGAGCAGGATCTCGCAAGAGGAATTCATGAAGTTCATTATCGACATGCGGGTAATAGTAAAATAAAAGATCCGGTGCATATTGTTCTTTTATATACAGACTGACATCAGTGATCCATTCTGCAAAACGTTCTCCCGCTTCTTCATATTCGTGTCTTGTGATCTGCCCTTCTTTAAATGCTTCCGTCTCATCAGGAGCAGGATAAAAGCTGAATCTTGAAGAGATATCACCAGCAAAATGTTCGGGCCCTCTATAGATACCGCCCATCATAGTGCCTTGAAACAACTGAAAATGACCCGTTTCATCGGGCTTCCCTTTAAATTTCACATAAAAACCGGCACTGTCCATTGACGGTATATCCAGCTCCACAGCTGACCAATCATCCAAATTTACTTGTTCTCCAATTTTCTTTCTGTCATCTGAAAGATAAACAGTGGTTTTTTTCTCATTATGTTCTTTTACCGCCAGCACGTACAATTCCCGGCTCGGCTGATCTTTAATATCTAACGACACAACTGCTTCCTCTGCCTTTATGTGATCGGAAGATAATTGATCAATACGTTCGTCATCAATTGTTTCAAACTTCAAATCATGTAATTTAGATTCTGACAGAGTCCCGCCTGAATAAACTGCATATGTTGCCGCCGACGCATTATCCGGATCGGAATCAGGAAATGCGACAGTCGCCGTTACTTTTCCCTGATTTCTCGCTTCCTTCCAAATAGGAGTCACGCCTAATGTCTGAGAAAACCCGCTCTGATCATTTTTTACCGTTTCCCCTTCAGAATGAAAGTGATTGCTGACAATACCGGTTTGGGAAGGTCCCGCGCCTGTTGCCATCGTCGCATGTGAAGGGGCAGTGAGTGATGGTGTCACTGTAACGAAATTGCTCGCATAGGCCGATTGATGCGAGAACTCTTCCAGATTTTTCATCATTCCTTTATGTATATATCGCTGGGTATCTTCATAGCCCATTCCGTCAAATGAAATCACGCTGATGGTTCCTACTGATTCTGCAGCATAAGTAAATTGATTCGCATTGACAAACGGACTGATCGTTACGATCATCGCTGCTAAATAAAACTTCATTTTTCCCATCATAACTGCATCCCTCGCTTTACTGCACTATTCCCCCGCGAGAAATAAGGTAAACTTGCTAACTTACCGTCAATTATCCAACTTGAAATTACGCTGGCTTTACAAATCAATTTATGGGTCTGCACCCAAATGTGTGCTTGACAAGCTATTTCATGAGCAGTTTGAGATTGGACTTTGATTGCGCAATATAGGATGAGAGTGGGAGGATACCGTTTCCCTGCGTTCCAGGCGGACGCGTGTCTTGCGGGCCCGCGGTGAGCCAAGCGAACAGCGAAGGGTTCGCTTTGCCGTATTTCTGCGCTCTTTGCAGAAATTAAGGCAAACTGTGCTCATAACGCTACGCTTTTATTCGCAAAAGCCTTTCTTCGTAAAGGCTTTCGCTCCCGCAAGTTGTCTCACCTGTCGGGCTGATCCTCCCAGAGTGTTTTAGCCGCGGGCTCACACGAAGTGAGTCATGCAACCGTTGCCAAGCGAACAGCGTAGGGTTCGCTTGGCCGTATTTCTGTGGTCTTTGCAGAAATTAAGGCACTTGCGGCGTACTTAGGTTGCCTGGAACGAAGGTACACTGGCTGGTGTTTCAAGACTTTTTGTGGGAGCAGGCAGTATGAGCACACTATTTGGGGCTATTACAATGGGTAAGGTTTTTCATGCAATACTTATCATCCTGCAAAGGCTTAGATTCTTGTGATCGATGCATTTACAAACTCGAGATGCGGAACAAGACAGGCTAATTCATACTCTGCAAAAAAATCAGTACATTGTACTTTCTCCCACACCAGCGCAGGCGCAACTGCGGGGTAGGCCGTTGCTGTGAGACTGCTGGCACGTTCTTCGCCAGTAGGCTCATAGCGTAAGGCAATCCCCCAGCGCCGAAGCGGGTTTAAACTGCAAACTCACACTTCAATTAAAATCCCTACAAAGTCGAGAAACGAAATCAGCACATATTAAATCCACACACTGCCAACATGCACGTGACGGGTTGTCAAGCACATGTTTTGGTGAAGAGCCCAATTTATTTTATAAAATATCCAATTCAGGCTGCCTGATCTGCGAAATACAGATCAGGCAGCCCCTAATTTTAATCCAGTATTCTTATTTTTATTTTTTTTACTCCCCATTCCATCGCCCGCTCATATGAAGGAATGAATACATCTATTTTATGTCCTTTAATGGCACCGCCAATATCTCCGGCAATTGCCTCGCCATAATTTTCGACCCAAACTCTGGATCCAATCGGCACCACGCCCGGATCGACTGCAATAACTTTCTGATTCGGGTTGGCCCGCAAATTCTGGCCGCTGTATGTGGTGCCTGAGCAGCCTTCACAATAAGCTGTATAAGCAGTGGCGGTCACTGTCAGTTCTTTCACCGGCTTCTCTGTAGCAGCGACGGGTACTGGCGGTTTTTTCTGTGGAACTGGGCTTCGCTTTATAGGATTTGTATTTAGCACAACATGCAGCTCGTCACCCGGATAGATGATGGTAGAATTTAAGCCATTCCAGCTAAGCAGATCATCAAGCGGAATTCCATGGTTATAAGCAATTCTGTACAGGGTATCTCCTTCTTGAACCGTGTAGGTTACTGCTTCTGCAGGAATTTCATCCGGTTCTTCTGCAATATCCTTTACCAAGATTCCTCCATCAGGCGATAATCCCAGTTCTAAAGCAAACACGGACAGCGGCGTTATGACCAGCAGAACAGCAGTCAACATACTAATTAGCAATCTCAACAAGCTTCTCCTTCTTTCTTTCTAAGATTTTCCACAGTCTAGCCAATCTGCAGTCATCTCATACGTAAATTAGGAGATTCTTCTTTGTCAGCTTACTATTCTACTGTTCATCTTTTGCTAAAGCCGGACAGCAGCCTGTTCCATATGCTTCCTTTTAAGCCACTCATAGCTTTTATCAAATAGCTCATTTTCTAATGAACAGTCGGAAAACGTATGATCAGCATTCTCGATATAGCGCTCAGTTACCGGTTCCGTATTTATTCTTTCATTCAGCATTGCCTTGTATGATGCGGCATGTGCTTTCGGAATCTGTTCATCCGCTTCTGCATGGATAATATGCGCTCCCCCTCTGTAAACGCCGATTGTATCAAACGGCCGGTGCTTTTGTAAATCTTTCAAAAAGCGGCGGCTAATGGAGAAGCCTTGATAATCATAACTCCCGTTTCTGGAAATTTCATTGACCGCCTGCCGTCCGAGTATCCCTGTTATATCTTCATACGGCAAGCCGACAGGGGACCATAGAATCAGATCTTTCACACGCGGATCTGCTGCCGCTGTCAAAGAAGCAACCGCTCCTCCGAGACTATGTCCAACCAGCGTAATGCGGTGAGCATTAATTCCGCGGATTCTACTGACATAATCGATGACATCCTGTACTTCGTTCAACTGATTGGTGAGCGTCACTCCTCCGTAATCCCCCTCACTTTCCCCGCAGCCGCTGAAATCAAAGCGAAAGACTGCAAATCCGCGTTTTGTAAAATAACGGGCAGCTTTTACAAATAACCGATGCTCACCGACTTTACTGCCGACGAAGCCATGAATGAAAATTAGGAGAGGAACTTTCTCTCTTGTGAATTCAGGTAGATGCAGCGCGCCTGACAAATTATATTCTCCTGATTTGATTGTAAGCAGTTTATGCATGCTACTCCACCTCTTATAACGTATTATCCCTACTTTTTTAGTATGTATTATACAGAAAAAATTAATTGAAGTCAATTGGGTAAGTCCGTGCAATGAATCCTGTAAACAATCTCCATAAAAAAACTGCTTGGAGCGTCATTTTCATGACAGTCCAAGCAGCATTTTAATTTTCTGCAAGAAACCAAGTGTATCCAGGAATACAACGATGATTGTCAGCGGTACCACAAGCTTCATTAAGAAGTGCCAAAGTGGATAAAAACTATTTGATTGCCGGCTCATCAAAGTAAATTCTTCCCTTACGACTACTTGATCCATCCGATGCATAATGAAAATAGCAATCAGCAGACAGCCTGCCGGAAGCATAACATTACTCACAAGATAATCGGTTGCATCGAAAATGCTTTTATCGAAAATCAGCACGCTCGACAATGTACTGGAGGATAGAGCAGATGGAATAGCTGCGCAAAATACCACCACACCGATGATCCATGTCACTGCTTTCCGGGAACGTTTGCCGCTTGCCGTCATCGCCGCTACAATAATCTCATACAGGCTGAATGAAGAAGTGAGCGTCGCAAACAGGAATAATAGTAAGAATAGCGCCAAAAATAATTGCCCTAAAGGAAGCTGGGAAAAGACTGCAGGCAAAACTATGAATAATAACTCAGGACCTGCTGCCGGCTCCTGTCCAAATGCAAAAACCGCAGGAAAAATCGCCAATCCTGCTAATAATGAGACGAATAAGTTCATTCCTACTACCGAACTTGCAGCAGACGTTAAACTGACGTCTCTTTTCAAATAGGAACTGTACGTTACCATACAAGAAAAGCCGACTGCCAATGAAAAGAATGACTGACCAAGCGCATACAACACCGATTCTCCTGTAATGCTCGAAAAGTCAGGCTTGAGGAAGAAGGAAACACCTTCCATCGCACCTTCCAATGAAAGCGAACGTACGACTAAAATAATAAAAAAGATAAAGAGCAGCGGCATCATATATTTATTTGCTTTCTCAATACCATTTGCCACGCCGGAAGATACGACCAGCACATTGATAATTGTGAATAGCAGCAGGCCGATTAATGTAGTCACCGGCGAACCGACAATCGAACCGAACTGCTCTGAATAAGATGCACCTTCACTGATAATTTTACCACCGACAGAGAGACCGCTATAAACGAAAACCCATCCTCCTACGACACTGTAGAAAGAGAGTAATAGAAAGCAGCCCACAACGCCTAATCTGCCGATCCACGGCCAGGCACTCGCCGGCGCCAGCTTTTTATATGCGCTGATTGCTTCTTTGCCGGCGCCCCTGCCTATGATAAATTCTGAAACTAGCATCGGCAGTCCGATTAATATGGTGAACACGACAAACAGTAAAAAGAATGCCCCGCCGCCGCTCATTCCGGTTACATACGGGAACTTCCAAATAGCCCCGAGACCGATTGCCGCCCCTGCAGACGACATGATAAAACCTAGTTTTGATGACCATTGTTCTTTTCGATGCTCCATAGACTTTTTCATTCCCCCTAGCTTCTACTTATTACAGTTATACTGTACTGCTTGCGCAGAAACAAGGGGAAATTCATTCATCTCAGCGGATTTTTCTGTATATTCTTTCGTTTCATGAGCAATTTCATCTCGAAAAAGAGTTCTGGCCAATCTCTCACAGTTTTGCTGATCGAAGAAATCTATATAGTCGGAGGCTTTGCTGAAGTATGGATTGGCATAATGATTGCCCCCAAGCGCTCGGGACAAATGCATGAGTACTTCCTCTTCCGTATTGCCTTTATAGCCGAATAAATCAGCATCCAAATCCAGATAAGAACCCCGGTTTGCAAGAAATTCCTTTTGGTCGAACGTATAAAAGATGATTGGTTTGTTCATATAGAGGAAGTCCCATGAGATACTTGAGTAATCCGTGATGAGCATATCTGCTGCATGCAGCTCATCCATAATTAACACGTCGTCAAAACTAAAAAAAGACACATGATCGTTCACATGTAGATCTTTTCGGAAATACGTTTCATATTTTTTCATGAATGGGTGAAGAAGTACACGGACAGTCAACTGCTGTTCAGCAATGAGCGACTGCATTTTAGCGCTTTGCAACAGACCGACAGTAGATCTGTAATACTTGCTTTCCAAGAATTCCTGTTCGGTCATATCAAACAGCCACTCTCTCCACGTAAACATCAGCAGCAATCTCTTCAGTTGGACAGGCGGCTGGTCAGGAGGCAGCCGGTCAAATCTTGCCATTCCTGTGATGATCAGCTTGTCCTCTGCAATTTTCCATTCCGTTGATTTAATCTTATGTTCGTATGCAGAAGCGCAATTAAAGAGGTTACACCTTTTCAGCAGCGGGACATCTTCTTTCTGAATCAATATCTTTTTAAAGCATTCAATTCCATGACTGATATGGAGCATCACGGTCTTTTTATTGAGAAAGATAAAACGATCCATATAAGGAGCTAGGTCATAAATTATCGAGTGACCGTGCACAGTGTAGCGGGCTCTGAAAAATAATACATAGTTTTGAAAACTGCCAAGCGGCACTGCATGAGGAATCGGAAATTGATTTATGTAATCAAATTGCGGATCAAACATCCAATAGATCTTCATTTGACTGCTGTAATGATCTATCAGATATTGATGGAAGACTGCCGCATTGTCTTCATATTTTTCGCCCAGATTGCCTCCTACTAGCACAATAATATCTTTGTCATTTCTATAGAATAGTTTAACCAAAAAATATGCCATCCATATTTTCATCGCATACCATAATTTAACGAAGCTGTTATGATCTTTTAACCTCATTCTATCACCCCTTGCTTCTTAATCTATCTACTACTTAATTTATACATTACTCTTCCCTGTTTTTGATAATTTGAAACATTCTAGGTTTGAATTACGAGATATAGGGAATAACATAAAGGCATTGATACCAAAACTATTTAAGATCAACATAAATATTGAAAGGAGAAAAAAGACTTGTATAGAAAAATTCTATTTATATCTGACCATGGCGATCCTTTGGAACCACTTGGCAGTGAACAGGCCGGCGGACAGAATAATTATGTTAAACAGCTGGCATTGGCACTCGAAAAAGAAGGTTATGCTGTTGATGTTGCCACTCACTGGAACAGTCTTTCTACTCCACAAATCGAACATTTCGGCCAGGCATGCCGGGTGATCAGAATTGCCGCAGGAAAGCAGGAATATGTTCCAAAAAGCAAGCTGTTCAGCATGATGCCTGATTTTTATCAAGAACTTGTCAACACAATCCCCCTTGAATCCTACGAATTAATTCATACACATTATTGGCTTTCCGGTTTAGTAGGCTCCTTCATTCAAAAAGATTACCAGATGCCCTGGATCCATACCAATCATTCATTGGGCATTGCAAAGAAGGAAGCAACCGGTGATTCAGACGCATTGCGGTTGCTGACGGAAAAAATGATCCTCAGCTCTGCAGACCATGTTGTTGTCACTTCCAAAACTGAGAAAGAATTGATTTCAAAATTTGTGGACAAGCCTTCAGATATCCAAGTTATCTCAATTGGGGTGGACAAGGCATTCCGTCCTTCTCAAAAGCGGGCAGGAATACGGCCTTACTTCGCTTTTGCCGGACGGCTTCAAACAACAAAAGGAATCTATACTCTCTTGAAAGCTTTTAAGCTGCTTACTAAGAAAGAACGCTTATCTTCACATTCCAAGTTAATTATCGCAGGAGGAGGTAAAGATTGTATTGATCAGCGCAACCATTTACCTCACAGTAAAAAACTGCGTTCAGCACTGAGAGGCATTGAACACAGAGTGAAGTTCATAGGACCGCAAAGTCAAAAACAGCTGGCTGTGTTATTTGAAAACTCCATAGCAACCATTGTTCCCTCGTATTATGAATCATTCGGAATGGTAGCAGCGGAAGCGCAGGCTTGCGGCAGCCCCGTGATCGCTTCAAAAGTAGGAGGCTTGCAGGATGTGGTAAAACACGGGCTGACCGGGCTGCACGTAGAACATAAAAACCCGGAACAGCTGGCGGAGGCGATGGTCACTCTCCTGCATAATCCAGCCTACACAAAAACATTGGGACTGCGTGCAGGAGTTTATGCACAGCAAGAGTTCAATTGGTCAGTATTAGCTTATAAAATGGCCAATCTATATAAAGGAGCATGTCATGAAAAGGAAGGATTATTTACTGGCAACTGATTTGGATAATACATTAGCGGGAGATCCGCTTGCACTTCAAGGTTTGCTCAACTTTTTCAATAAAGAAGAATTGGATCCTGCCCTCATTTATGTTACGGGCAGACATCTGGATTCTGCCTTGGAGTTAATGGAAAAAGAGCAGCTTCCGGCACCTGATTTATGGATTACAGATGTAGGGACAGCTATTTATGATGCTGATACTCTGACAGAAGATACAGAGTGGCATAATCGAATAAATGAAAACTGGCAACCTTCTGCAATTCTTCGTATGGCAAAGAATTTTCCCGAGTTAAAACGGCAAGAACTGCCTCACTCAAAACGCATTTCATTTACAGTCGAACCCGGGAATTCTAAAACCGTCCGGCTCTTTCAAAAAAATCTGGAGCTGGAAGGCATTCCACATTATTTTGTCTTCAGTTCAGATCGGGACATTGACCTTTTGCCCGAGCATAGCGGGAAAGGTCAGGCAGTAGAGTACGCACTCAAGCGTTATGCAGATCCATCAGCTAACGTGTTGCTGGCAGGAGATTCAGGTAATGACGCTCAAATGTTGTCACTGCCGTTTCCTTCTGTGATTGTCGGCAATGCACAGCCCGAATTAAATGATCTTCCTTCTCATCCACTAATTTACCGATCAACTGCTCATTTTGCGGGCGGTATCCAAGAAGCATGGGAACACTATCACATGCCATCATATTAAAAAAACCAATTGGATTCTAGCGGCCAATTGGTTTTGTTACTTATAGTCTTGAAATATCTTCTGTCTGATTCGTAAGTTTTTTATAATAACTTACATCTTCTTCGTAAACCGCTTCGTAAGTTGCCAGGCTGTTTTTCCGAATTTCCTTAAAGTGTGCAGGATCAATTAACCTAAACTGATCATTTAAACAAGCTGCATTTTCCCATGCAGTTTCTTCAAACACTTTATTCATTTCATCTTCTTCTATCAGCATAGCAAGCAGCTCAGCATTTTTATAAATTTCACTCATTGAATAACTTTTTCTCATTGTAAAAATTTCTATTGTTCTAGGCAGCGAAGCTTCTAACGCTTCCTGATCCATCACATGCCCCAGTTCATGCAGAGTAATCGCTTGGACATAGATATCTGCTGAACAAAATGCCGCCATTTCCTTATGTGCTGACGCCAGACGTTTAGGATCGTAACCTATATATTTACCTATAAAATTATAACTCATGTTAATTCCGTCGCTTACTTCACGAAGAGGAATATTCATTTGAACTTTTTCCATGACCCCAGCAATTAATCCTTGTAAATGATTAGAAACTAATTGATTATTCATTCTCGTACTTCCCTTTTTTCTCTATTTTTATTTTACTGATATAATAGTTTAGCCTTTACTAGTAGTATATACTTATGCTTTATTTTTTTCAATATGAATTCCTATTAAGTACGAAATTAGACACATGTTTGATGAGTAACAAAATGAAAAATGGGTATGTATTGTTAAAGTAGTGCTGAAGACTTTTATTTTAAAAAGGACAAGATACTAATTATATAAGTTGAATTAATAAACCTGCTTTCTATAAGTCACTTAGTACCGTTGATTTCCGTTCCAGGCGGACGCGTGTCTTGCGGGCCCGCGGTGAGCCAAGCGAACAGCGAAGGGTTCGCTTTGCCGTGTTTCTGCGCTCTTTGCAGAAATTAAGACAAACTGTGCTCATAACGCTACGCTTTTATTCGCAAAAGCCTTTCTTCGTAAAGGCTTTCGCTCCCGCAAGTTGTCTCACCTGTCGGGCTGATCCTCCAAGAGTCGCCTAAAACCAGTGCTCCTAACGCTGCGCTTTTACTCGCAAAAGCCGTTCTTCGTGACAGCTTTCACTCCGGTACACTGGCTGGTGTTTCAATATTTTTTGTGTGAGTGGCATGTATGAGCATACTATTTGAGACTGTCATAATAGGTATGGTGTTCATGCAATGCTTAGTATACTGCAAAGGCTTAGATTCTGGTGATCAGTGCGTTTGCAGAGTCGAGAAACGAAAACTATAGCAACGAAATACGCACTCTGCAAAAAAGCAGCATATTATACATTCTACACACCAGCGAAGGTGCAACTGCGGGGTCGGCCGTTGCTAAGCGAACAGCGAAGGGTTCGCTTTGCCGTACTTTTGCGCTCTTTGTAAAAGTTAAGGCAATGAGGCACGTTCTTCGCCAGTAGGCTTATAGCGTAAGGCAATCCCCCAGCGACGAAGCGAGTTTAAACTGCAAACTCACACTTCAATTAAAATCCCTACAAAGTCGAGAAACGAAACCCGCACATATTAAATCCACACACTACCAAAATGCAGCAGGATTTTCGCAATACGCAGGTGACAGGTTGTCAAGAACAGATTTCGGCGTAGACTCAACACAAAAAAGAGTATTCTCAAATCGCTGCAATCGATTTAAGAATACTCTTCTAATTAACGTTCTTCACTAACTTCATCAACTTACTTATTATTTCGGCTTTTGCTGTTGTTGTCATTGTTGTCGTCATTTTTACGTTGTCTAGCGCGGGCTTCTCCGCCTTTGCGCCCAGCTTCTTCACGGCTCATTTTGCCGTCGTTATTATTGTTGTTATTATTGCTGCGGCTGTTGTTGCTGTTATTCCCGCCGTTATTATTGCTTTGTTCCGCTCTGGCTTCTCCGCCTTTACGGCCAATTTCTTCATAGAACTCTTTGTCATGATTTTCGGAAGTCGCTTCTCCGCCTTTACGCCCGATTTCCTGATAGAATTTACGGTCGTGATTTTCAGCAGTGGCTTCGCCGCCCTTACGTCCAATTTCCTCATAGAATTCACGGTCATGATTTTTAGCAGTCGCTTCTCCGCCTTTGCGGCCCGCTTCTTCCAAACTCATTTTGTTGTTCTGATCGTTGTTGTCGTTGTTGTTTCGCTTAGCCATGTATAACTTCCTCCTATGCATTTTATGTTTTGTTAGCTCGTCGACAAGCTTAGTAGTTATATTCCCAATTCACAAACTACTAAACAAGTAAAGTGCCTTTTTTCATATTTTAGTGACAAAGATTCATGATATGGATTACTTTGCCTAATTATAAATATTACCAATTTCCCTGTAGTTACAGAAGAGTGTTAGGCCGTAAGTTGCTTGAGACAAATGTTATCGTTCTCTTACACCTTTTTTAAAAAACTTTGCATAAACCTTTCATTAACAGCCACTTTACAATGAGACGTTTATTGAAAGGAGTTGTGAGAACTTGGGAAGAGACGACCATACGAAAGGCAGCAATAATTCCAGCTCATTACCACAAACACCGAAGAATCAAAAGATTGCACCGAAGGATATGAAAGAAGAAATCGCTAAAGAACTGGCGGAGCTTCGCAGCAACCCGAAAAAATCGACAGACAGCAATCGAAAACGCTGGCCCTGATCCTTCCTGGAGTTACACTTTTTTGTTTTGGGATCAATAAATAAAAAAACCGCTCGAAAATTGTCAAAAACGACTTTCGAGCGGTTCTTTTAAGTTGCCGACGCTTTTTCCAGGTCTATCAGCTTTTCCAATTTTTCGTCCCATTGATCAAGCAACGTATTCCATACCCTTGTAAACCGCATATTTTCTGATCGATTATAAACGGAGAACTCAATACATAGAATTAGCTGTTTCGAAATATGGACAGCTGGATTAATTTTGTCGAGTACAATCTGCAGCGGACCCTCTGACATTTCTACTCCGGCTGAAAGAAGAGCACTTCGCAATAGTTCTTCATGGAGACTTTTCATTTTATGTTTCTGCTTTTTCGCCAGACGAAACGGTTCAATTTTTGTTTTGATCAGATCTTCTTTTTCTTCACATAGAATATTTTCATGGCAGGCACTGTAATACATGATGATTTCCTTTTGCTCAGGCGCCTGTTCATAGATGCCTGACTGCAATTGTTCCGCTCCGTTTTGCGTAAGCTCGAAGACACCTTTACGTTTACGAATCATGTCTGCCCGTTTCATTTTCTCCAATAAATCCTCTGCAAATAAAGAATCGACGGCGAGAAAGTCCGCAACCATCTTGGGATCAGCAATTGGCAATTTATCTATCGTCAGCAGCATCATTTTCATGAGAATATCCATAGTAGTACGTTTAATTGTTGTATACGAAATATTGACCGTCTCTACCGGTAATCCCCATCTGGAAGACTTTTCAATCTGCAGATTCGGCTGCTGCTGGATCTCTCTCTGCAATTTCTTTTGCAGCGAATCCATGCCCTCACCTTCCTTTCCTTATGGCTGTACGTTTCTCAAGCCGCCTTGCTGTTGTACAATTTCACGAAGTCGGCTGTACATATCACGTGTAGATTGATTCCTTGTCCGCACAGCGAACATTTCCGAACTCCCTACGATGATCAGCAGTTCCCGGGCCCGCGACAGTGCGACATTTAATCGCCGGTAGTCTTTTGCAAACCCGATATCTCCGCCTGAATCACCATGATTCCGGACAAAACTCAAAATGATGATATCCATTTCCATTCCTTGAAACTTATCGACCGAGCCCGTTCTACAATGAAGATGTTGCGGCCGCAGCTCCTGCTGCAGCATGCGGTCAATTTGTTTTACTTGCTCGCCATAGAAACTGATGACTCCGACACTCTTCAAATCGTTCTTATCCATTCGGCCGGAACGTTTCGCTTCTTCTGTTGCCTTCTCGGCATCCAAAAGAATTTTTCGGACAAGTGTTAACTCCGATTCATTAAACCGACTCGTACCGCCTTTTACTTTATCTTCGTAGAATGCAGGTTCATTCGGCGTATCAAACCACAATAAATGATCGCCACGCGTAATCAGATCGCTTTCCAACAAGTGATCACGAAGTTCATCCGAATCAGGCAATCCACACTGCAATTCATAATTTCCTTCTTTATAGAAAGGAGAGATCGTCTGCATAATATTTTCGTGCATCCGGTATTGAATGCTGAGCATCGTTTTATTCTGCTTCGGCAGCGTGCGGAATAACCTTTCAAATAAAGATTCATTCAGCAGCTTTTTCATTTCACGCTGCACATCCGGATCTTTTTGCTGATCCACCAGCTCGTCCATTGTTTCCTGTCCGACGAGCGGCGGCAGCTGATGATGGTCTCCCACAAGGATTACCTTCTTGCCTTTTAACATTGGCAGCAGCAATTCGGGCGGTGTGGCTTTGGAAACTTCATCGATAATGACGACATCGAATTCGGGATATTCCTCCATGAATTGTTTCGATGCTGATGCAACACATGTTGTGCCGATCACGTTCGCATGTTCGACATAGAGTTTTCGTATTTCATCCTGATCATAGTCATTTGCTTGCTGCAGAAGCTGCTCCCATTGCGCCTGTAGTTCCTGCAGGACAGGGAGATGTTGCCGTTCTGTATTTAAAATTTCCATTTGTTGTACTGCTGTTTCCAATGCAGCTGTAACTCGCTTCAGTTTCTGTTCGACTTCGGGGTTCAGCTGTTCACGGAGTTCATCAATACTGGTTTTCAGCTGCATATTTTCGTCTTGCCGTTTCTGAAGCTGTTGTTCCAGTTCACTGATTTGCTTTCGCTGCTCTTCCAGCGTCTGTTGTGTCCCGGCAGAATTTTGTTCACAAGTTACTTTCATTTCAGTTAGCAGAGTCAGTTGTTTCCTCTGCTCCCCGCACTCCGAGACAGCTGCTTCCATCGTGCTGATTTCTTTTAACAACTGCTGCTTTTCCCAATCAATATCCGGCCGCGGGTGTTCATTCAGCCACTCATCCAGAAGCCGCTGCTTTTCAGCAAGCTGTTGTTGAATACGTTCTGACTGTTGCTGAAAATATTGTTGATCCCGTTGAATATTCTTTAGTTCTGAATCAAAAAACTTCAGAACTTCCTGCTTAATTTCAGCAAAGCGCTGTTTGGCCAGTTGTTTTTGCTGCTGCTGAATTTCTGCGCCTTTCATGCGGACTAATTCTTCTTTGCTGTAAAAAAAAGACATACCCTGGGCGATTGTTTGTAGAACTTCTGTTTTAGCTCGGGATTCCTCCTGAATTTGCAGTGTATTTTTCACTGCCGGCTTAATCAGGAATCTTCCAAGCCGATCAATCATTCCATGCATTTCCTGTATGGTCTTAAAATCATCTGTAGACTTTTTTTCAATCATATGGATTGGAAAACGATGTTTCTGCAAAAGCTGTTCCGTTTTTCCAATCGCAGTCTGAAACCGTTCATAAAGTTCTTTCCACTCCTGAAACTCATAAGTGAATTGTCCTGTTTCAATTGATTTAATTAACCGTTGCAGTTCATTCATTTGTAAAACGAATTGTATCGGTACATCTATCGGCTGATCAGACAGCTCTTTTTGCAGCCTGTCCAATTTACTGATCGAAATGATTTGTTCATTTGCCGCATGCAGTCTGTTTTCACGCTCTGGAATAGAAGCTGACTCATCCTGTAACTTGTTCAGCTGGCCTGAAAGTTGCTGCAGGTTCGACATCAGCTCCGCATATACACATAGTTGTTTTAGCTTTTCCAGTTCATTCTGCAGAATTGCCAGCCGCTCAGTCAAACTGCTTTCTGTCGGTATAGCTGACAGCTTCATTTGTAGCTGCCGGATTTCCTGCAGCTGCTGATCTAATTTTTTTTGAGTCTGTTCGGTACTATTCTGCTGATCTGATAATTTTTTTGACAGCTGATTCAGCGTATACTGTTTTGCAGCAAGTTCTGAAGTCTGTGTTTCCAGCTGTTGTGTTAATAAGTTTTGTAATTCTAGCTGTTCCGCAAGCACCGTTTGTTCTTCGCAGTATTCGACACTTCTTTGTTCAAGCTGCTGAACAGTCTCTGATAGTTCAAACTCTTTCTTCTTATACATTTCACGCGTCGTCTGAACGGTGTCCAATGTTTCATTGCGCCAATGTAACGCCACATTCTCCTCAATGAACCGCTTGCCCTCTTCTTCAATACTTTCGGAGCGCCCATAACGGAGAATTCTGGTCTTCGGATCCGTCAGCAATCGACCAAGTGCATTATCTACCGCTAGATTCGACTGAGAGGCAACGAGTGTCCGCAATCCCGCTTTAACGTTCTGATAACAAATTTCCGAAATGACGGTCGTCTTGCCTGTTCCCGGCGGCCCTTGAATCACATATAGATCATGAGCCTTCATTGCGCCAGTAACCGCTTCTCTTTGGAATGCATTAAGATTATTATGAAACTCCAATATAGGCTGCTTATTATTGATCTGCACTACAGGACGCTCTTCAAATAAAATCTTCTCTAAATTGGCATTTGCAGCCAGTCCGTCCTGTAAATCTTTGAAGCCTCTCCGCAACCTTCTGATTTGGCTCAGTTCCGCAAAATTTGTCAGTACTAGTTTTTTATTATGTACCGGAAGCCATTGTTCTTTCCGTGATTGCTTCTGAAAACGCTGGTTCAGTTCAACGACAATGATTCTCTGTGACTTCTGAATATCGATCACTTTACCAATTTCCGCGGAAAGCTCCAGCACTTTTACACTGAAGCCTCTCAGCTGCCGCCAATTCTTCGACTGCAAATCTTTACAATGAAGATGCAGTTTCGTAAAGTCACTATTAAAACTTGCCTGGCTGAATGTGCAGGAGAGATCCTCGACATCTGCATTTTTTTCAGCAATCTGTAAATAACCTTCCCAGCTTTCAATCCGCTTTTTGACATATTCCGAACGCTCTTCTGCTACAGGCAGCTCGCGCATACTTGTATAAAAATGGATGGGCAGTGCCAGTCCAGATTTATTCAGACGGAATTTTATCAGTGTATGCAGTCTGCGGTTTGTCTGAACAGGTTCTTTTGCTCCCCGGACATAAAAACCCGTCGCGACAAAGCCGTCCGGTTTTAACACACATTCCATGACGGCAACACGCTCTGAAACTGTCTTAGCAAATTTTTCATTTGTTTTCGGATCAAAATAAAGTGAATAAGACTGGTTGCCCTGCCGGTTAGCCGGTTTTTTCTCAATATATAATTCGAATGCCGTCTCGGATGACACGAGCGCCTGTTCATTTAAGAACCATTGCTCAATACCTTTGCGGGCATTTTTGGTAATCTCAAGACCGCATGATATGGTTTCGATTGTATTTGTTACCGTCATCATACTAATTTCTTTCTATTATATGGCTGTTTGACAGTAAGATGGATGTTCATGCTTTTCCCTGTCGATTCATTGTTCAAAGCTCTCACCTCAGTCCTATATTATAGATGATATACTGACGAACCGCGAGTATGAAAAAAGCTTTTGAACTTTTTAAATGATTTTAATATAGATGTTTAGATTCTTTTGGGCCGGGGTATAGTATGCATAACAAGGCAAACCGGCAGTTGAAAAAGGTTAGGAAGAAGAACAGCCTTTGATTCTGCGGGAGATGCACAGCCTTGGCGGAAAATTTTCTTTACTGGCAAGAGGTACGCTCAGGTGGGGAACTTGTTTTACAGTTCCACTGGAAAGACAGGTTTACCAGGCAGTATGTAAGAGGTTTTTTGTGCAAGTGCAGTTGAAAGAGCTGCTTTTCAGCAGTGTCCAAAACATACGGCAGGGGTACTATCTCAGTATGTTGTAGTACGAAACAAAAATTTTCCGCATATTAGTGAGAAAGGTCAATCGGAAGCCGGCAGTTTCGGCAGCTGATTGACCTTTTCTTTTCCCTTGTAACATATTTGTATTGTTTAAATCGAATGAATACGGGAAAACAGGAAGTAAGCAATCACTACAGAGGAGGAACTTTCAATGAAAAAAAGAGCAGCATTAGCGGCAATCGGATTAGGAGCGGCGTACCTGATGAGAAATAAGGATTCACGCGATAAACTTGCCGGTCAATTTGATGAATTCAATAACACACCGATGCGGGGCGATCGTTCTCGCACAAGCCATACGGATACTCAGCACGAACGTAAAAAAGGCTTGCTCGGCAATTTATTCAACTGATCGATTTTACGATGAGGAGATGATGTTCATGAGAAATGACAAAGGTGAAAAAGTGTTTACTGATAAAGACCGGCCTGATGCAGAAGGACCTTATATGGATAATCCTGAAAACTTAAAGACTGATAAAGAAAGCATCTACGACATGCATGAAGATATGCAGACTGTTGACGCTATTCCGCTTGAAGATGTACGGATGGAAGAAGAAGAGGAACGCCACCACAGGCGGACCAAAGACCGTTCATCAAGTGAAGAAAAATATGAGCATTGAAAAAACGTGAGGAGTCCTGCTCCTCGCGTTTTTTAGTTGACCGCCTACATAGCTAAAAGTGATAACACAGACACGCGACATGGTACCTGTTACTGCTTCATCTTCAGTAATGCATCTGTTCCGGTCATTCCGGCAGTGATGCCGAGCTGTTCAGCTTCCAGCGTAACCGATTCCAGTGGTGCCGCCAGCAGCTGTTCAATCGTTTTTACTCCGACTGCCCGGCCGGCGATGATTTTCCTGTCCGCCAGCACACTGTTCAGCAAGCCCACGTCAAGTGCTCCGCACATAATATAACCGGTGTCATTCGATACGGTCAGCAGCGTTGTTTTAGGTAATTTTACCGTTACAGCCTGAAATGTATGTCCATCAATTGTAATTGTTTGATTGTCAATCAACATACCCGCCCCTTTCGCTTTCAGTATATGAAGAAGCACGGCAAATGTTTCATGAGAAGAGTTATTTATTGACTGTTTGAATATGGACAGTCTTCCTTTTCGCACTTGATAGTAGTTGAATAAAAAGAGCTATGCTGTTTCAAAGCGCTCTAAGTTGCGGCCGCAATCCATCGGCAATTAGGCTGAGTAAGTATTTCAGGATTCATTGACATTTTTTATCAATGAATGGTACTAAAATACAAGTTCTCTTAACGGTAACTTTTTAATATCGTCTGAAATCAGAACTTAAGTCTTGGTTTTCTTTCAAAAAATAGAAGAAAACTCTTGTGTTTTTATTGGCGTTTGCCGTATTATAGAAAAATGTTGCGAAGATGATTCGTTTCAAACAATTCATAAGGAGAGTGGTATGATGGGAAGCATTACAAAAGAAGACATTTATAAATTAGTGGAAGAGCAGAATGTGAATTTCATTCGTCTTCAGTTTACCGATATTTTTGGCATGATTAAAAACGTAGAGATCCCGATCAGCCAGCTCGAAAAAGCCCTGGACAACAAGATGATGTTTGACGGATCGTCTATCGAAGGATTTGTACGGATTGAAGAATCGGATATGTATTTGGTTCCTGATTTACACACATGGATGGTATTTCCCTGGCCTTCTGGCAAAGGCCGGGTTGCACGTTTAATCTGCGATGTCTACTTAGCGAATGGCGAGCCGTTCACCGGAGATCCGCGCGGTAATTTGAAACGTGTCATTCAGGAAATGAAAGACCTCGGGTTCACAGATTTCAACTTAGGACCTGAGCCAGAATTCTTCCTTTTCAAATTGGATGAAAATAAGCAGCCGACGATGGAACTGAACGACCATGGTGACTATTTTGATTTAGCACCGATGGATTTAGGTGAAAACTGCCGCCGGGACATTGTACTGGAACTGGAAGAACTCGGTTTTGAAGTGGAAGCATCACATCATGAAGCTGCACCCGGACAGCATGAAATTGATTTTAAATACGCTGATGTGCTGACGGCTTGCGATAATATCCAGACGTTTAAACTGGTGGTCAAAACAATGGCCCGCAAACACGGGCTTCATGCCACTTTTATGCCGAAACCGCTATACGGCGTCAGCGGTTCGGGAATGCATTGTAATGTGTCGTTATTCAAAGACGGAAAGAATGTATTTTTTGATAAAGCAGGCGAACGTCAATTAAGTGTAACAGCCTATCAATTCATGGCAGGCGTCCTGGATCATGTGCGGGGATTCACTGCAATCACGAATCCGACGGTCAACTCGTATAAGCGCTTAGTTCCTGGATACGAGGCACCTTGCTATGTCGCCTGGTCTGCACAGAACCGCAGCCCGTTGATCCGCATTCCTGCATCACGCGGTATGAGCACTCGTGTCGAAGTTCGTTCTGTAGACTCGAGCGCCAACCCGTATTTGGCGATGGCGACTATTTTAAAGGCGGGACTTGACGGAATTAAGCGAGAGCTGCAGCCGCCTGCACCTGTGGACCGCAATATCTATGAAATGAAACCTGCAGAACTTGCGGAAAACCATATCGATATGCTGCCAACTGACTTAGATCACGCGCTAATTGCTTTATCAGAAGATCCGATCATACAGGAGGCACTCGGCAAACATATCTATGCAAACTTCACGGATGCAAAACATAAAGAGTGGGAAAGCTACCGAATTACTGTACATCCATGGGAAATAGAAAGATATATGAAAATGTATTAAGCAAAGCGACTGCTGCGGCGGTCGCTTTTTTCTATGCAAAATCGCTTCTATTGTTCATTCGGCGGCTGCAGTTTACTATAGTAGATACAAGGAGGAATCGGCATGAAGACGATTTGGCATAATGCAGTATTTTATACGATGCAAAATGAGGGACATACAATAGAAGCACTTCTGACAGAAAACAGTAAAATACTTACAACCGGTTCCTATGAAGAATTACGAATACATGCAGCTCAAGAGATCGACTTGCAAGGAGCAGTTGTCTTCCCCGGTTTCATTGATAATCATATGCATATTATCGGCCAGGGTGAAAAGCTGCTGAGGCTGGACCTTTCGCAGGCTGCTTCCTCAGAGGAATTAATGCAAATGCTGCGCGGTGCTTACAGGAATCTGCGCGAAGATGAGTGGTTCATTGGAGAAGGTTGGGATGAACAAAATTTTCCGGATAAGAAGATCCCCACGCGATGTGAGCTTGATTCCATTACGGATTCCCCGATGCTGCTGAAGCGCACGTGCTGGCATGCGGCAGTCGTTAATTCGAAGGCCCTGGAACTTGCGGGCATCACAAAAGACACCCCGGATCCCGAAGACGGGGTGATTGAACGTGATGAGAGCGGTGAGCCGACAGGGCTGTTGAAGGAAAGTGCAATGCACCGGGTTCTTCAGTTATTGCCTGAGCCGTCTGAATCCTATGTGACAAAAGCGCTTCGTACTTCGGTTGATCATCTGCTTTCCGTCGGATTAACGGGTGTCGTCACAGATGACTTAGGCTATTATGGCAGCTACCAGACTCCTTTGCAGGCATTTAAGAATGTACTGGGCGGAGAATGCAAATTCCGCGTACATCTTCTGCGGCACTTCAGCGTTTTTCAGCAGCTGATGGATGACCGTGCCACCTATAATGAACCATGGGCGGAACCCGGTGAGATGAAGTTTTTCATTGATGGAGCTTTCGGAGGCAGCACTGCTTTACTAAGCTCGCCTTATGCGGATGAGCCTGATAACATTGGCACCACTGTCGTGACAGATGAGGAACTGGAAGAGCTTGTGAAACTGGCACGAACTTACGGCGAGGCGGTCGCTATACATATGATCGGTGACCAGGCGGTTGAAAAAGCACTGGATGTGATTGAAAAACATCCTGCACCTGCAGGCAAGCGTGACCGGTTCATCCATGTCTGCCTATTGCGTGACGACTTGGTAAATCGAATGGCGAAACTCCCGATCGTCCTAGATATCCAGCCGGCTTTTGTTCCTTCAGATTTTCCATGGATAGAAGATCGTCTTGGAACACACCGAATGAACTGCGCCTATGCCTGGAAGCGTCTGATTGACCGGGCTTTCATTGTCGGGGGAGGTTCTGACGCGCCGATTGAGGACCCCAGTCCCCTGCTCGGGATGCACGCCGCCATCGAAAGACGTCAGCCCGGCGATCAGCATGATGGCTATTTGCCGAATGAAAAACTCAGCCGCTATGAAGCTGTACAGTTATTTACTTCAGGAGCTGCCGCCACAATTGGAAAAACCGATTCGCGCGGGCGCATAGCAGAAGGTTTCGACGCCGATTTCACCATACTTTCTGAAGATTTATTTACAGTACCCGTGGACAGAATACCAGATATCCCCATTTACATGACGGTCGTTGCCGGTGAAATTATGTACAGAGCAAGTGAAAAATCCGGCAGCTAGTTTAGTCCCGTGCTGTTAGGGAAAACTTCCTTAAAAGGAGGTTTTATTTTGGAACTGTTGAACGTAAATGGGACAACTGATTGGAAAAAGCTGACGCGCAATGTGCTGATTCCTGTAGTCGGCGGGTCGATTGTGGGCTGGCTGGCAAACCGCAATACGCAGGAGCAATATGCCAAACTGGAGAAGCCTTCATTTTCTCCTCCTGGATTTGTATTTCCCGTCGCATGGACGGCGCTTTATACGCTGATGGGGGTTGCAAATTATCGTGTGGAGGAAAAACAGGCACGGCGGAAGCAGAATGACTCGGCTGTTCCACTGTATGATGTACAGCTCGGACTTAACTTTCTGTGGTCATTCCTTTATTTCAAATGGAATTTGCGCGGTACCGCATTAATGGAAATGACCATTTTATTGGGCGCGATTGCTATGACGGCTTACGAGTTCAACAAAACAGACCGTACAGCAGGCGCTTTGATGGTGCCGTACATCGGCTGGGTGCTGTTCGCTTTGACACTGAACTATTCTACTTGGAAATTGAATAAGTGAAGGAATGGAGCTGTCCGGAAAGTTATTCCCGCCTAACTTTTCGGACAGCTCTTTTTTAGGCTCTTCACCAAAACATGTGCTTGACAGTCTATTTCATGAGCAGTTTGAAATTTGCTGGGATTACGCAGTATAGGATGGTAAGTGGGTAGGAGACCATTTCCCTGCGTTCCAGGCGGACGCGTGTCTTGCGGGCCCGCGATGAGCCAAGCGAACAGCGAAGGGTTCGCTTTGCCGTACTTTTGCGCTCTTTGCAAAAGTTAAGGCAATACGGGGTTCCTTCTACACGCTATTTTCGCAAGCTCCCGCAAGTCGTCTCACCTGTCGGGCTGATCCTCCCCGAGTCGCCTAAAACCAGTGCTCCTAACGCTACGCTTTTACTCGCAAAAGCCGTTCTTCGTGACGGCTTTCACTACGGTGCACTAGGCTGGGGTTTCAAGACTTTTTGTGTGAGTAGGCGGTATGAGCATACTATTTAGGCCTATTAAGATAGGTAAGGTATTTCATGCAATACTTATTATTCTGCAGAGGTTAAAGTTCTTGTGATCAATGCGTTTGCAAAGTTGAGAAATGAAATCACACGCACAAAATCTCACTCTGAGAAAAAGCAAAATGATATAGATACACCACGCCAGCGAAGGCGCAACTGCGGGATAGGCCGTTGCTAAGCGAACAGCGTAGGGTTCGCTTTGCCGTATTTCTGCGTTCTTTGCAGAAATTAAGGCAGTGGTGCATGCTCTTCGCCAGTAGGCTCATAGCGTAAGGCAATCCCCCATCGCCGAAGCGGGTTTAAACTGCAGTATGATTTTTGCAATACAGGCATGACAAGTTTTCAAGAACCGATTTTGGGCAGACCCTCTTTTTTATATGGATATATTTTTTTGTATGCGGTGAAAAATGAGGTTTGGCACGCTGCTATACCTGTTCTAATCCCACCAAAAAAAGACTGTCCTGAAAGGAATTTCACTTCCAGGACAGTCTGTGATTTAATAGTTTCTGTTCATACGCTCTGCTGTCTTATAGGCATCATACATACCCCAGATCCAGACAATGGGATAAGTGATAAAACCGATGAGCACAAACATGAGTAGTGCATTAATACTTTGCAGGATAATGAGCAAAATACCTTTTAGTATTTGTCCATTGTAAATTTGTCCGACACCAGTCCAGAAAAAACTCAGCACTGCGGCGATACCTGGATGCTTCAGCATGCCCTCGTCTCCTTCCCGGCTGTTTCTTTCATTCTATCGTATAGGAAGGAGGGATGACAAGCTGAATGTTTTGCTGCTCGAACTCTCGCTGTTATAGACGGTCTCTATCCAATCGATTTTTATTCAGAGGATCATTATTTAGAGGATCTGTATCTAAATGATCTCCATCTACCTCGATGTCTCCATCTTTTTCAAGATGCACTTCTTCGCGTCTGACCGTTTCGTGAACTGTTTCCGGCTCTTCCACCTGATGTTTCTTCAGTACAATTTCTTCTGTAACTACGGGTTTTTTCGTAACTTCCACATGCTCTTCCGTAATAGGAATTCGAATGGTCTCGTCATCTTCTCTGAATGCGGCTGTATTATCCAGTGGAGAGTTAGTCTTATCGAACTGTCCTCCATCCGTTACCGGTCTGCGTTCCACCGTCACTTCTTCATGCATGACATTGACATCGACAGAACGCGGCTCTTCAACGACATCTTTTTCAAGTCGGACTTCGCCTTTTCGGACGCGCTGCTTGTCCACCTGTAAACGTTCTTCATGCAAGCGCATACGTTCTTCTTCGGTGCGGTTATCATGCAGCGTATCCGCGGAATAATCTCTCGGACGGTCAAGCACTGCCTCGCCGCCTACTTTGCCATACTCATCATCCGCACGCAGAGACTGATCCGGCAGCGTCTTATTTAAACGGTACGCAGGATCTCCGCCGTTTAATTCCTGGTCAGTTACACTCAGCCCGTTAGCCCCGAGATTCACGTCCGTGCTGTTTCTTTCCAGTCCGTAAAAGTCTGTGTTTTCCATATAGTGACGGTTGGCTTCTCCTGAATCTACATACAGCAGCATGCCGCCGTTTTCAATTTCTCTGTAATAGCGTTCGGTATCTTCCTTCCCAAAATCAAGGCTATCAACCATGCGGTGCACGTGGTCCTCTCCCGAAATGAAGCCCATAAAGCGATCCCACCATGAGCCGTCCGCTGATTTGACTTCTGCGGATGTGCGGCTGCGCAGCATGGACAGATGATCATCATCCTTCACTACTACATAGATATCTTCATCAGACCATCCTTCATTATTCAGTTCTTCTACTCGGTTCATCAGTTGTGTCTCATCGTGGTACATTCCAATATAACGTTTTTTTGACATGTTAGTTTTCCTCCTAGAATTTTTTAGCTTTTATTCTTGCTTTTCTTATATTACCCCCTTGACAAAAACGAAAACATTTGATTTTTATTTTTATGTATAAATGGCCGGCAAGATGGAATTCTAGATAGAAAGGGAGTGATTAGATGCTCGAATTAAATACCGCTATAGAAGGCAGAATGGCTTCTTTCGGGACTTTGCGGGATCGTGTCGTGCAGAACGGCTATCATTTTGGCGGCGGCTGGGATTATCACAAAGGCAGTTTTGATTCGATATTGCACAGAGAAGGCGGTGAAACGATTTATCTGCGTGTTCCTTTTGAAGTATATGAAGGGGAACTGGATGACTATAATACGTCTATCAAGTTCAGGAAACCGTATGTCATCAAGCATGTTGTCAACACTGGACTCGATAAAGATGCCAGTTCGTTGGTCAGCGGATCGTTTAATCAGTTCCAGGAACCGCTCGACCGGGACGCTCAAATTCATGATAAAAGCCGTTGGGAAACTGCTGGGGAATTTGCGATTGAAGAGTTTTTGCAGCACTTGGAATAAAAAAGATGAAGGCAGCCGCTTGCACGCATATAATTAATAGTATGAGCGGTGACGGAGCATATATGAGCGGATGGTCTGCCCGGTATGATCATGCAGGCTGGCTGAATGATCATTTGCACAGGATGTACGAGCGCCCGCAGCGGCAGTATGATCACTTGCAGGAGTTCTATGATCATTCAAAGTATAAATCAAGAGAAAAGGCTGCCTGAAAAGTCCAATAGACTTTCAAGGCAGCCTTTTAATTGTCCGGTCGCCATTCTGCCGGGCCGGCCGGTTTCTCATCTGCAGCTTCTTCCAGCTGCGCTTCATGCTCAAATATCATCTTCGCGATTACTTGGCGGATTTTGTCCTCCACCACCTGCTTGGCGCGCAGGCTGCGAACGGGAACTTCGATTACCATTTCCACGCTGTCGCTTCCCAGATTCGTATAGCGAACGGCAGGTTCAGGCTGTTCCAGCACTTCATCCAGCGGCAGTATATACTCATGCAGCAGCTCTTTCAGTAAGCTGCTTACCTTCTCTGTGTTGCTGGTGTATTTTACGTTCAACTTCACATCAGCAATAACCAGTTTGGAAGAACGGCTTTTAATGATCTGCTCAATAAAATATTGATTCGGCACAATGAGTGTGCCTTCCCTTTCCACCGTCACATCCGTAGAACGAAGTTTGATCCGCTCGACTTTCCCGACGCGTCCTTCTATCTCAATATATTCTCCCACTTCAATTGGCCGTTCAAACAGCATAATGATGCCGGATACGAAGTTGGCAGCCACGTTTCGGATTCCAAAACCTATTCCCACACCTAATGCGCTGAACAATAGGGCAAATGTCGTCAAGCTTAAGCCGACAATCCGGAAACCAACGACAATACCAATGACCATAATCAAATAATACAGCAGCCGGTTCACGGTATACTGCATGCCTTTTTCCACTTCCATACGTTCATAGAAATAGGGCATGACATGCACGGTAACCGCTTTTGCCAGCCGGTTCGCAAAGGTGATCACCAGGATGATCATGATAATCAGAAACAGCGAGATGCCCACACCCTTTGATTGATAAAAAGGTGTGAACAGCCATTTCTTCTTTGAAAAAGTCAGCAGGAATAAAAAGATTGAGCCGTAGAGGGCGACCCAGTTTGCCAGCGACTTGATAAACGGCACGACATGCTGGCGTGCCCGGGAAGATGCCGATAATTTATCGAGAAGAAAGAACAGCAGACTCTTCCCAATAAAAATTAGAAGGAGATACAGAAAGAATAAGTAAATTTCCTTGCTCGTCAGCTCTTTCATAATCGTCAAATCAACAGGTATCGTCAGAAGGGCAAACTCGTAAATCATCGCTTACTCCTTCAGTTCTCGAACTTTTTCCTTCATTGCTTCCGAGCTAAGCACTTCTTTCGAAATTTTTTCATAAATGGGCTGAAGTCCATTCGTCAGCTCCTCCAGTTCTGCAGCTGAGTAAAACAGGAATTCGAAATATCGGGAGCCGTCGTCTGTTTCGATTAAAATATCCAGCACTTGCAACGGTTCCCGGCCCGCTGTGTCTTCGTCCGACATAATCGGTTCCTCCGCTGCATAATTGCCCTGATAAATCCATACTGTCCCTTTTTGCACTGATTCTGCAAACGCCAGCAAATCATCTGCATTGTCTGTCTGCTTCATCTACATTCCTCACTTTCCGCTTTTTACTTATCCTTCCCTTTTGGAGTTTAATGAAACAAATCTGTCTCACGTGACTTGGCAAGCAGCTGATTCGTCGCTTTATTCACTTTTTGTTTCAATAAGTATCCAAATGCCAACATAATAATGCCGACAACCATCAGGAAAATCAGATCTTTTACAGCCCGTGCCCACACAATTCCTCCCACGGCTTCCCGCATGAGATCAATCGCATACGTAAACGGCAGAAATGGATTAATCCATTGGAAAAACTCAGGCAGCAGCATGATCGGATACGTACCGCCGGACCCTGCAATCTGAAGGACGAGCATCACGATAGCCATTGCTTTTCCCACATCGCCGAATACAGAAACGAGGGTGTAGACGATTGACATGAACACCATGCTGATCAACATGCCGAACAGTATAAATAGCACGGGAGCCTCCACAGTGACACCCAGCAATACGATATCCCCGACTGTCACAATAAGCGACTGAATCAGTCCGATCAAGCCGAAAGTAAAGAATCTTCCTATATAGACTTGTTTTGCTGTAAACTTTCCTTCCCGGTGGATATCTGTCGATAATAATGAAATCAACAGAAGACAGCCAACCCAAATGGCAAGCACAGTATAGAATGGCGTCATCCCCGTCCCGTAATTCTTAATGGGAAATAATTTATTTTCATTAAGAATGATCGGCTCCTCAAAGAAGCTTCTTTCTGCCTGCGGGTCATTTCGCAGCAGCTGGATGATTTCATTGATGTCCGTCTCACCCTGAATACTTTTAATCCTGCTGGCAAGCTGGTTCACTTTACTGTAGACATACGGGTATTCATTGAGTGCTTTCTCCACTTGCTGTTTACCGTTGGTCAGATTCCCATCCGTATCCACAAGTATCCGCTGAACTTCCGGTATTGTTTGTTGCACTTCTGTCAGCAGTTTTTTTGCCGTGCCCAAGGTTTTGATGGCCTGCGCAATTTCCTGCTGAACGAACGGCTCAATCGTTTCAGTGTATTCTTTCAAAAAAGAATCTGCTTTCACCGATGTATCCGCGGCAATTGCCTGCAGATCCTTGACTCCATTTTTCACCCGTTCCTGCTCGTCCTGCACCAGTGAATCAATCGTCCTTGCATTCGTCTGGATTTCTGTCATCTGATTTTTCATGTTTTCGATTTTCTGTAAAGATGCATCAATAGGAACAGTAATAGCCGGCGGTTCGGGATCAATAACACCTGTTTGCTGGTTTTTCGCTTCATTCAGCTGCACCGCTAAATCCTTCACCTGGTTGAGATCAGCCTCGAGTCCACCCAGCTTTTCTATACTTCCCGTCACCCGTTCATCCAGACTTTTCTTTGCGCGGTCCCACTCTGTAAAATCGAGCTCGGTCTGCTGGATTTTTTTAAGGAACGCATTGGTTTCTTTCGTGATCTCCGTTATTTTTTTCAAATCTGCTTTGATTCTCGGTGCCGCAGCTTTCAACTGCTGCTGTGCAGCAGTCAGCTGACTGAGCGTGTCATTTACCGTCTGCAGTCCCTCTGAAGTCGTTTGCTGTACTTCTGGCATCATTTTCTGCGCCTGATGAATAATTTTCTGTGCAGAACCTGCATCCCCCGCAATCCCTTCCAACGTCTGATGAATACCGGGCAGTTCTTTTTGGATTTCAAATACATAATCCTCGAACTTTTTAATATCCGGCAGATCCTTTTCAATTTCAATACCCAGTTCATTGAATAAATCAAGCACTACACCGTTCACTGTGGAAATGAAGCGGCTGCTCACTTTATCAACAATGACGGAGGCACCTTTCTCCGTAATCTTGGGGGCAATGGAATTGAGTTTTTCATTGACGTAATACTCGATTTCCGCCTTTTCTGGCTCTCCTGAGACAACCGTTCCGAGTTTTTCTGAAAAATCTTTAGGAATAAAAATGGCAGCAAAATAATCACCGTACTCTACCCCATCCATCGCTTCCTCGCGGGATGTAAATGTCCAGTCCATATCTTTATTTTCTTTCAGATTTTGTATCAGCTGGTCGCCGACATCAATTTCCTCCTCACGAATTAATGCGCCTTCATCTTCATTGACGACCGCCACCGGCAGCTTATCAGTCCGCGAATAGGGATCCCATGCCGCATAGATATTCAGCCATGCATATAAAGACGGCAAAAAAGTCAAACCGCCGATCAGAATCGCGGCCACCCAGTTCCTGCTTATATTTTTCAGATCCATCTTAAATATATTCCAGCTAACTTTCATTGACTTCCCCTCTTTCTTTTACTTCTTGTTATTTGTTACTATACCCATATCCCGGCTATTCAAGGAAAATTAGTGTAACTTTTATTAAAAAATTGCGTCTCCTAGTTAAAGGAGTGAGGCCGAATGAAAAAGCGGATGATAATTGCTCTGACTTTATTGCTTGCAGGCTGTTCTGGAGGTCAACTTTCCAATCCTCTGCCTTCCCCGCTGAACTCTGCAATTGACTGGGTAGATTTTGTGAAGTGGAATGACACTACCTATAGTGCAAATTTCGAAACAAATGAACGTAATCTGGATTGGGAGACCGGAGAAGAGATCGGAAAAGTGAAATACATGCTGAACGGGCATGCGGGAGCAAATCATAAGTCGAAAAACGGAGATGCAGCTTATTTGCCTAAAGGAACGCAGCTCTATGAAATAAAAGGCTATGACCCGGCATTTCGGATTTTTGCAGATGGCAAAGTATATGAAGTGTCAGATGCCGGAAACTTTGGAACAATCGGCGACTTCCTGGATATAGAAGGAAAAGTGAAGCGTGTAATTTTGCAGAGTGAAGAAGATTTATCGTTGGTTGGTGAGTTTTCTGAAGAACATGCTGCAGAATTTATCAAGGAACTGCTAACGCTTCCATATAAAGAGGAGTATGAATTATTTGAAGGAAAACGTGTTTTCTTTGGAATAGAACTGGAAGACGGTTCCATGACAAGATCATTGTATTGGCCCGCAACAGGCTACATTACGTATGGAGGAAAAGCTTCCGGCAGGATGAAAGAAATTTTTGAAGAGGAAATGAATGTGGCAGACTACTGATAGAAAGAGACTCTTCTGAAAGGAATGAGATGCCGTCATAATAACTCTTTACTCTATTCCACTGATGAAATCGAGGCCCCTTGTTACAGAAACATTCCTGTTAGTTATATAACATTGAATAAGAGCTAAGGATTATTCATCACTTTATTTAGTTTAACAAGTGCTTCACTTACTTCTTTTCTTAGTTGATGTTCGGATATTTCAAAAGAAGTTTCTTGCCCAGGGAGACATTCGTGCCAATAGCAATCAACTGCTTCAAAAACTCCATTTAAAATTTCAAACAGGATGTTATCCATTCTTTCTGTCTCATTTTTAAATGTATATAGATAGTTACGTTCAAAATCTTCAACAGTAATCAGCCCGTTTACAAAATCATCTATTAACATCTTGTATTTATAAGCAAACATTTCTCTACCTCTTTTAATAAAAAAGAGCAAACCAGCTTACTGATTTGCTCTCTCATTTATTTGTTTAAATTAACGTCTCTTCCCATTCTTTTCTTAGCAAACCCATGACAAGAATATCATGGTACTTACCAAATCTAAAAAGCTCTTCTCTAAAAGTGCCTTCTAACTGAAATCCACATTTTTCATAAGAGCCAATAGCTCTTTGATTAAAACCAAAAACTTGAAGTTTAACCTTATTTACATTCATATAATTAAAAATAAAGTTAAGCAAAACTTTCATTGCATCTGTTCCATAACTTTTCCCCTGGAAGTCAGGACCAATCGAGATCCCAACATGACAAGTGCCATTGTTCCAGTTAACCAAATAAACAGCTATAGTTCCAATGAATACTTTTTCATCTTTAAGTTCAACGGCAAACATATAGTCATCTTTCTCAGAGCTAATTTCTCCAAGAAACTTTTCATGATCTGCTTCAGTTGGTGGAAATGGAATACCATCGTTCATTAGCAGACGACTTTCCATTATGTCCTCAACGTTAGAATAGCTCTCGTAATCCTCTTTTGTAATTTTGCGCAAGGTTACTTTTTTTCCTGTTAAAAAACTCTGTACATGTTTCTTGATCAATTTAGATTCCCCCATTTTTCAGGGGTCGCAGTAAAGGGGTTATTTTTACTGTACCCCTGTGACGTTTTGTTCGATTATATCTGTGAAAACGTCTACTACAATGTTCGATAACATAGGCTAATCTCCCTTTTTGTAATAATTCAAATATACACCAAGTTAATGGTATGGATCAACTTCTATCAGTTTCTTCACACTATGACCTGGCTCGGTTGCGGCAAAATATAAATTTCTATGTAAACTGCAGCCCGGATTAAACCCTGAACGGCAGGACGGGCATCGATGATGGCTGTTTATGTATTCATTGACTGTCAGTTCATGTCCGCAGCTTCCGCAAAGCACCGCTTTTTCATCGAATTGCTCAACTGGCCAGACAGCATGATCTCCACAGCCCGTTTCTTCATGACAATCATAACAGGGATAGTAGGTTTTGCAGCAGTAAAACTTGATTGCTATGCGATCTGCCTCCGTATGAAAATGTACACATCTAGTTTCTTCATCTATCAGTAGACCATGAACTTCAATTTCCAGCTCTCTCACTTGGTATCCACCCACTTCATTTGATACACTTAATCATAACATGAAAATTATGACTTCTTAGGAGGAGAATTAGTTGCAGCAAACTTTAACTGATCTATCAAAATATCCTCTCGTACAAGCGCCTATGGCAGGCGTGACGACACCTGAGTTTGTGGCTGCCTGTTCAGAAGCAGGTGCACTGGGTTCTATCGGAGCCGGCTACCTATCTGCAGAAGAAACAAGGCAGTTTATCCAGAAAGTGAAACAGCTGACTTCCAAACCATTTCAAGTAAATTTTTTCGTTCCTGAAAAGACCGCAGCAAGTGAAGATCAGATTAGAAAAGCGATTCAGGCATTGGAGCCGATTGCGGATCAGCTCGGGCTTCACGTTGACAAGCCTGTATTTTCATCAACTGAGTTTAAAGATCAAATCGATGTGATTATTGAAGAAAAAGTTCAAGCTTGTTCATTTACTTTCGGACTCCCCCAACAAGCAATCATTGACAGATTAAAACAACACGAAATCTGCCTCATTGGAACTGCCACAACCATAAAGGAAGCACAGCAGGCAGAGCAGGCCGGTATGGACGCAGTCGTTCTTCAAGGAAGCGAAGCGGGCGGCCATCGCGGCTCATTCAGTGGTGATCTGGAATTAGTGCCGCTGGATCTGCTGTTGGATGAAGCCCGCAAGATCATTCAAATTCCGATAATTGCTGCGGGCGGTATTGCAACAAAAGAACAGATTGACCGTTTGCAGAAAGTAGGAGCTGCAGCTGTACAGATTGGTACAGTTTTGCTTACGGCAAATGAAAGCGGCGCCAACCCGCATTATAAAGAAGCCCTTCTGCAAGCCGAAGAACAATCTACCGTTTTGACAAAAGTATTTTCAGGTAAATTGGCACGCGGCATAAAAAATTCTTTCATTAATCAAATGGAGAACTCCCCCATTGCGCCGTATCCGTTTCAAAATGATTTGACTAAACCGCTGAGGAGCGCTGCTGCAAAGCAAGGGAAATCAGAGTATCTGTCATTGTGGGCCGGTAAGAATGTGCATCTGTGCAGAAGAGGCAGTGTAAAAGAAATAATCGAGGAACTGGCGCATACTCACACAGCTCCCTAATAGTTATCAGAATTACGTTTATCAGTTGGCATATAAGGGTAAACACATGCACGTATCTAAAGTATATTCTGAGGTGAACATAATGGTAAACAGCTCTTTTAATCAACATACAGCAGAAGAATTTTTAGCACAGCATAAAGAAGCCTTTGAGCAGGAGCTTTTCAAACAGGCTGTCAACGTAAAGGATAAAGTCAAAGAGATTCTGCAAATCGGTAATATCGATTTGATAAATAATGCACATAAACTCGTTACGTATGTTATTTGGGGTGAAGAAGAGAATTTATACAAATTTGCCAAACAGGAAGGTATTGCCTGGTCGACTTTTTCATTGACTCTTGATCTAAAACTTGAATGGGTGCAAGCAATTCGCCGGACTTTGTGGATCTTCATTCAGCGGATGATAAAAGAATATAACATCAAGAACTATGACTTTTTTGAATTAGAAGAACAAGTCAATAATCGGATCGATCTCTTTTTAAATGAATTTTTCATTAATTATTCTACATATAAAGATGCCCTGCTTCGCGAACAGCGCAATTTGGTTGAAAATTTATCGGTCCCGATTATTCCCATTACGCCGGTAGTGAGTATTCTGCCGTTAATTGGAACCTTGGACTATTTCCGCGCTAAAATTATGGAAGAACGGGTTTTGACGGAGATCTCCAAAAGGCAAATCCAAACGCTGATTATCGATTTATCAGGTATAGCAGAAATGGATACAGAAGTAGTTGATCAGTTTCTGAAGATGATTGAAGGGGCGAAAATGATGGGTTGTCACGCGATCATCACCGGACTTAAGCCCGAGGTTGTGCGAAATATTATCGCACTAGGCGTTGTCTTCGATTCACAGACACAGACATGGGGCACCTTGCAGCAAGCACTGAATATGTATTTTCAGTAAACAAGCGATACCCTTTGAGGTATCGCCTGTTTACATTTCTTTATGGCTGAACGGGCATTTCCCTGTTAGGGGTTCGCAGTCATCGCCGATGAAAAATTGTTTCCATTCATTATGTGACGGATCTCCAAAGTGACTGATATCCGGATGCTTCGGCAGATTATCCCAGACTTCTACCCGCTCCCGAACTTTTTCCCGCGAGTTGATGCCGCCTTTCTCTGTACCTTCTAAACCTTTGAATATTTTTCGCGGCTGAAATCCAATGACCATGCCGTTACCGAGATCGCGCGTTTTCCTCTGCTTGTAGGCAGGTGCATTTCCGAAGGCAAAAATCGGCTCTCCATGAAAACGGAAATCCCATAAGTGATGATCTGGATCGCGCGGTGCGTCGGCAGGCCACTCCACTTTATCTTCCGTATGTAAATATTGAAGAATATCCCAAAACTGCTGACGGTACTCTTCCAGCGATCCTTCGGTTTCAAACGGCTCAACAAATACAAACAGCCCGTGCCGCTTATGTTTAGGGTTATCAAATAAGGCCAAAAAAGCTTCCAATGCTTCAGGAAGATCAGACCAATCGTCCTGAGAGATATAGGCATATCGTAATTCGCCCTTTAATTCCCCGCTCATACCGAAATAGCAGGGAAATGTTTTATCAGTCACAATATCATGGAATGTCTGATATTCCTGCAGCAGCCACTCCGGCAAATCTTTGCGCTCTGAAAAATCTTCTTTCGTCAATAAAGCATTTGATGTCTGGATCAACGGTTTATCCCCCTTCGACTTACTATACTGTACTATGAATACCCTAACTTTCTGGTAATGAAACATATCAGGCTGCAAGTTCATAGAGCGTATCGGGTCATTCAGTTGGAAAAGAACCGCTGATCTCCCATCTAGTCTATAGCATTAAGTTTCACTTCAGTTGGACTTTTCCCGTCTCTGTCAATTCTATATAAATGGTAGTCAGATGTACGCTGACCAAAGCCGCGGTCTACCATAAAATAGATTTTATCATCCGCCCCAAGTTTTGGATTCGATGAGGATTCTTTTAATGCCGTCAGCTGTTCCGTCTTATACGTTCTCCAATTAAAAGTGAACAGTTCATATTCATAGGTCCCGTTTTCATCTGTCCCCCCGACTGCCTGATAAACAATTTCCTGACTTTCCGGGATAATGACAAAATCGTAAATATCGTCTGCCTGTACCGGACTGCTGATTATCGACTTTTCATCTGGATTATTCAGTGGAATTTCAAAAATTCGCTGACTCGAAGAAAATATATCATCTGCCGTTTCCGCATGCTCATCATCATCCATCTGTACAAATACAGAATTTTTTTCTGCCGATACCTGCAGAGACATCATACTGTATTTCTTCATATCCGTATGTTTCGTCTGTTTTTTCTCTGTTAAATGATAACTGTATACATCAAATTCATGAGGTCTTTCCGAAGCGACCGGCGAATAATTCGTCACGATACCCGCCTGCAAATAAAACAGTACATCCGGAGTCTTCGGATCAAACACTAATTCCGTAATCAGAGAATCTGAGGAAAAGACCATTTTATCTTCCTCTTTTTCCAAATCATAAATATGCACTTCTGTTTCTTCACTCGTTTCAAGCTCTTTTTCCGCCACCGTGTAGGCCAGCATTTTGCCGTCACTGGAAAATACAGTATCAGTAATTGCATCTTCAACCGGCAATTGTACAAGAGGTTTTTCTTCGTTGCTGACAAATAAGTTCGCAACCCCTTTTTCATATGTTATATAAGCAATATCCCCGTTTGCGGATATATCATATACATCCGTCAATCCTGCCTGCTTTTCATTGTCATCCTTGTCGAACATCAACCCGAGAATAATGAATGCAAACGTCAGGAACGCTATAAAACTTAATAAGACTACCAGCGATTTTTTCATATAGTTTCCCCCTTCACATTCCCGTAAGCCCAAATGTTCTGAACAGCCAAATACCTGCAGCTGCCGCAACCAGCAGTATTTCAAAAAACGCCACAGCATAAGCGGGTGCTTTCAGCTTCAAAGCTAAGAGCTTCAGCTGGACCATATAGAAAATCCCCCATAATATAAGCGGTATCAGAATCACCAAGAATACAGCATTCATTTCTCCAGCGAACAGCATGATTGCCCAAACAAAGAATAATGTAATAAAAGTCAGAATAATTCCTATGGTGATATTAATAAAATGAATCCACTTCGCATGTTTTTGCAGCGACTGTTTGGATGAAGGAAAATCATAAATAGTCGTACGGTAAACTAGAATAATAGAAAGCAGCACAATGGCGTACGAGAATATACTCAGTACGGCGGAATAACTTAAATCTAAATCCGCAGCCAGCAGACTGCCTGCAGCAAATACCGCTATATGACTGAGCAGCAGCCCATTCATCCACAGGCGGCGATTCATCGATTGAACTGGACGCAGTGTGACAATTAAAATGAATGCACTTACTGTTACGGCTAATAGCAACCAGATCATATGAGCGTCGCCGCGGGTAAATAATTGCAGTGCATATACACTGTATGCAAAAATCAATGAGGCACTTGAAAGAATCAGCATCATTTCCCTTCGGTATGGATACATCGCCTGCTGCAGCTGTTTTCCTACTTCTTTGTCGTCGCCAAAATTCAACATAGCCATCTGAACCGCCTCCTCTTTCGAATACCCTTGATTATGCAGGTCTTCAAACGCACATTGCAGATGACTGAGCAATTCTTCGCTCAAATCATTGCGTTCTTCCTGATTACTGTCCGTCTGCCTGACGATGCCCTTGACAAAACGCTCAAATACTTCACTCATGTCAGACCATCCGAACTTTTGCGGACAAGTGCGTTCATCCACTCCCAGTTTTCCTGCTTGTTCTCCAGTGCCAAACCGCCTTCATCAGTCAGCCGGTAGTATTTCCTCCGGCCGCTATCCGTTTCCTTCCAGTACGACTCCACCCAGCTCTTTTTTTCCAGTCGCTTAAGAGCAGCATATAGTGTACCTTCACTCATTTCGTACGTGTCGTTACTTAACTCTTTTAAAACTTTGACAATCTCATAGCCATATAAATCACGCTGCGAAATCAGTGATAATAAAATCAAGTCGATACTGCCTTTCATCATTTCCTGATCCATTCTATTCACCTCTTTATATACATACTAGCACGATGTACATTGCATTGCAATGTACTAATCAAAAAATAACACCTTACCGAGTTTATTCGATAAGGTGCAGGCATATTATTGGATAGGATTCGGGTCTTCCGTCAATTCGTCGACTGTCTGCATGACCAGTGTCACTGCCTGGCTCAATGCACTGCCGCCGCCCAGAGCAGCCGCCACGCCTACTGCTTCTAAAATTTCCACTTCTGTACATCCTGCGTCAACACAGCCTTTCGTGTGGTAGACGATACAGTATTCGCTGTGAGCGTAAACACTGGCAGCCAATGCGATTAAATGCTTATGTTTCTGGCTGATTTCGCCTTCCTCAAAACCGACTTCCGAAAACGCATTGAACGATTTTACCAAGCTCGGTACCTTCTCCATCATCATGCCCATACCCATTTTGTAATCCTGAAGCACAGCGTCTGTAAATGTGATTTCCTCCATTATATTCCCTCCAATTCACCAGTAGTATGTCCGCCGGGTTTGTTTGCTATTCACTAAGAAAGGCAATGATATAGACAGCAAATCTAAAGGAGCGGATTCTAATGAAAATTGTCATTACAGGCGATACGCATATTCCTGGAAGAGGAAAAGAACTGCCGCCGCGGCTCGTTCAGGAATGCGAAACAGCTGATTTAATTTTACATACAGGAGACTGGAAAACGATAGAAGTCTGCGAAATGCTGTCAGAATTTGCGGAAGTGCAGGGGGTAACTGGAAATGTGGATGACAACAAAATGAAAGAGAAATTTCCGCTTCGGCAAGTGATTGAAGCGGAAGGTTTTCGTATTGGGATTGTGCATGGACACGGAGAGAAAAAGACAACTGAAAGACGTGCAATGGAAGCTTTCGATGGGGTACCGCTCGATGTGCTCGTATTCGGACACTCCCATATTCCCATGCTTCGTTATATGAATCAGACACTGATCATCAACCCCGGCTCCCCCACCGATAAACGCAAACTGCCCCACTATTCATTTGCAGTATTGCATCTCGATAAAGAAATTCGTGCGGAGATGGTGTTTTACAAACAGAAAACTTAAGAAAACGTCCAGCCTCGGCTGTATTGAACAGGCGGCTCGATTTCAACTCCCAGTTCCTTCGCGGCAGTGTACGGCCAATAAGGATCACGAAGCAATTCCCGCGCAAGCAAAACGATATCCGCTCTGCCATTCTGCAGAATTTCTTCCGCCTGCACCGCAGAAGTGATCAGTCCAACCGCTCCAGTGGGAATATTTGCTTCTTTGCGGACTTGTTCTGCGTAAGGCACTTGGTAACCGGGAAATGCATTAATTTTTGCCGGGACGACTGCACCTGAGCTGACATCGATTAAATCCACGCCCTGCTCTTTCATCCAGCGTGCCATTTCCACGTACTGCGATGTATCCATGCCGCCCTCCGTATAATCCTCTGCAGAAATACGGACGAACAGCGGTCCTTCCCATACCGAACGTACGGCGTCAATCACTTGTCGCAACAGCCGATAGCGATTTTCTGCAGAGCCGCCGTATTCATCAGTCCGCTTATTAGAAAGCGGCGATAAAAACTCATTGATCAGATAACCATGTGCCGCGTGAATTTCAATTACTTCGAAGCCTGCCTGTTTAGATCGTACAGCAGCCGCCTTAAAAGCTTCGATCGTTTCTTTAATATCTTCATTTGTCATCTCAGCCGGCGTCTTATATTCCCCGCTGAATGCAATCGCACTTGGTGCGTAGATTGTCCCGTCTACCGTCGCTTTTCTGCCGGCATGCGCCAGCTGAATACCCGTACGTGAACCATGCTGTTTCATTAAGCGGACGATTTCTGACAGTCCTTCAATATGTTCATCTGACCAAATACCGAGGTCCTCGCTGGAAATTCTGCCCTGCGGCTGAACCGCTGTCGCCTCGACGATAATCAGTCCGACTTGGCCCACCGCACGTGTTGGATAATGAGTTTTATGCCAGTCTTCTACTTTTCCGTCTTGATTATGCGAAGAATACATACACATCGGCGACATGGCGATACGATTTTTGAACTCTACTCCCCGAATTGTAAAAGGTGAAAATAAAGTTGTCATGAATTTGTCCTCCTTGAATAACAGATAGAAAAAGTATAGCAAATCTGCATAAGATTTAACTGATTCAGGATTGAAGGAAGCAAAATGAAACATATGGATGCGGGGAAACGTATAGGATGTAAAGAGGAAGTGAAAGGAGCCTGATAATTTATGAATTCATTACTGACCATTTGGACACAGCCGAAACGGACAATTGAATATGTATTGGAACATAAAACATGGAGCTACAGCGTTTTTATTTTAGCTTTGACCTCACTGAGCTTGGGATTAACGGTTTTTGAGAACTCCGGGTTTCTATTGGGACTGCCGCTCATTGCAATTGTCATGATTGGCGTGTTTTTTTCTTTTACCGGCGGAGTCATCGGCTGGTTCATCAATGCCGGGCTTTACACGTGGGTAGGCAAATGGCTTGGCGGGAGCGGAAACTTTAAAGACATGGCGACAGTGACGCTTCTTGGCTCCATCCCGATGATTTGGATGTTTCCTTTTAATTTTCTGATGCTTGCGATCTACGGAAAGGATTTATTTATTGATTCGAGTACTATGCCGTTTTCGGGTCCAGTGCCGTTCGGCGTGACCCTGTTTTCAAATCTGCTGATGATTGGTCTCGGTGTATTCAGTACGGTAATCGTTTCAAAGTCGATCGGTGTGGTCCATCAGTTTTCCGCATGGCGAGGTTTTGGAACGATTATGATTATTGTCGGTATACTGTTAGCGCTAATGATTCCATTTTTCATTCTGCTGTTCATGTTTTTATTTATGGTTGGTATTTAACAGCATGAATTTATTGTGCCGCTGGGACTCTTCCCGCATGAGGGACAGCTTTTACGATTATCCTTTGTATTTATTGCTGCCAGGTAATGCTTTTATAATATTCCAAGCTTCAATTGCATCTTCTCTGTTTTTCCCCTTATTTTCCGGATCCGAAAAATAGTCTCTTGTAAATTGATTGTATTCAAATTGTGAACCGATTTGTCTTTTATAGGATGGTTCTTTTTTCCTTTCTTCCTCCTCAAGCCATGCTGCAACAACATCGCGATATGTGCTCCCTGTATTTTCCTTAAAATAATTTTGAATATAAGTGGAGAAATGAAATGTTGGAATGACTGATTTAAAGAAAGCCCTAACTGCCTGACTACAACGATGATTTTCTGTAATGACCGTATCTAAACTTAAGTCTTCCAGTTTTATTTTTTGCGAGGAAGAGCTTCTTTTCCTTATTGGCTTTTGTATTTCTCCTGTTTCAAGAAATATAGCAATTCTGTCCGTGATCTCAGTTTTAGATCCAGCTGCACTCATACCAGATTCCCTGCAAAAATTTTGTAATTCCTCTTTCAACCAATAAAAATCTCGAAATTCATTTACTTTTAATTTTTTATCTAATTTTGGTCTCACTTTATACATTCCCCCTGTTTCATATGCTATTATAATACCAGATTTATCTAAATAGTAAGCAGCTTTCCTTTATACATTCTATACAAAAAAGACGCAAAGCCCTTCTGCATAGGGATTTGCGTCTTTTGTAAATTACTTATTCATCATTTTCATGAACTCTCGCATCAAGCCTGGCAAATCTGGCCATGCGTGACCTGACACTAGATTGCCTTCTGTGTGAAGATCTTTTTCGATATAAGTAGCACCTGTTGCAGTGACATCCGGCTTGCAAGCGATGTATGCTGTGTACTCTCTACCTTTCATCAGGTCCGGGATGACGGATAAAACCTGTGCAGCGTGACAGACTGCCGCCACCGGCTTGTTTTCTTCGAAGAAGTGACGTACAATTCCCGGCAGCGATTCATCCAGACGAATATACTCCGGTGCCCGACCGCCCGGGATAATGAGTCCATCGTAATCAGCGGGATTCACATCTACAAAAGCAATATGTGAATCCAGACCATATGCCGGTTTTTCCACATATGTCTCCATCCCATCAATAAAGTCATGTGTGACCGTGTACAACTTTTTCACAGACGGTGAGGCAATCGCAGTCTCAAATCCTTCTTCTAAACAGCGATAATACGGATAGAAAATCTCCAGCGCTTCTACGGCATCTCCGCCGAGAATCAACACTTTTTTACTCATCCACTTTCCCTCTCTCTCAATTCAGAATAATTTCACTACTTTACCTTTATTCGACATTTCGACGGCGAATCCTCCTTCTTTCAATGAAAACTCTATTGATATACATTTTTTATACAGAATAAGCCATATTACATGCATGAAGGAGGAATCAGCGATGAATAACCAAGTGCGTGAATTATTTCATAAGAATCAGCGAAGTGAGGAAATGGGTTTAGAGTTCGAAGCAAATATTGCAGAAAAGATGCGGGCCCGTGAATATGCGACCGGCAAAGATTATCGGGACGCAATTAAAGAAGCCTATCGTGCATCAGTGAAAAAAAGGAGTGAGTAAAATGGAAAAGAAAAAGTACACGGTGGCAGGTACCGATATCGAGGAAGTGAAACGGCTGAATGCGGAATCAGGGCCGTCTTATAATGAGATCAACGAGATGCTCACCCGGCAGATCATAGAAAAAGAAAAGAACAGCCAGGTAAAACGCCTGAAGTGAATGACTGTAGGCTGCCCGAAAGTCAGTGATATACGGCTTTCGGGCAGCTTTACTTTGTTCTGATTAGCGAATGTTGGGAAATGTGCGGTGAACGACTGTTTTGGTTCGTTGCCGGCTCAGTTACGTTCGGCCGCCCTGCTTTTTGGTGCGGCACAGGATGTTTTTGGCGCGGTACGACGTGGCACTGCAATATTCACGGCACTACTCGATGCGGCACATGCAGAACCGATTCCCAGGCTAGTTACTCGCTCGCTTCCTGCTCCGGTATATCATGAACTGTTCAATTAATATTGCCAGAATGGTACCGGTAATCAAGCCATTGGACAGCGTAGAAGCAACAATGGCGGGAAGCTGCGATAAACTTTCTGCCGGCACGAACATGGTCCCGACTCCGACCATTAAGCCGAATGCAACAGCCTGGCGCGCGCGTTCCTTTTCGGGATCTGCATCCAGTTCGTTAAACGCCATTGATACCATCTTGGTGAAAATCGCGAATGTCACCGCATAGGCGACCGGCGCGGGCAGCGCGGCAAATACAGCCATGACACTCGGGAAAAGAGTGATAAGCACTAAAAATGTGCTTCCTATCATAAATGGCTTTATGGAAGGCATCCTCGTCGTGCCGACAAATCCGGCAGAACCCGATATCGGCACCGACCCGATCGCCGAAAACAAACCGGCAATAAGATGGTTTACACCTGACGCAAAGGCACCCTGACGCAGACGATCAGGCGGTGTGATTTGGAAAGAATGCTCCAATAAATGTTCCATAACACGAATGGATGCGAGCATATTGGCCACTAATAAAAACGTAATGAAAACAGCTGTCACAAGCACACCGCTGTCCCAAACCGGCGGGCCGTAAACAAACATCTTGGGCAGCTGAATAAATTGATCAGACACTTTGGCGACTGCAGGCGTTTTGCCGAGCAGCAGGAAAATCCCCCAGCCGAGTCCAATCGATATCAGCACGGCATATTTGGACACAGACGGGCGTTTATTGGCCATAGCCGCAAATGTAACCAGCAATACCAGCAGGCTCCCGCCCAAAACGGCAGGATCCAGATAATCTCCTGCATTTTCCACACCGATCATTCCGGTAATGAACGTTCCGCTCAACTGCAAAATCAGCAGCAATAAATACGTAAAAGTGATGGCCGGGGTGAACAGCGCCTTCATTTTCGTGATGACACCGGTCGCTGCCAAAATAATAAAGAGAATACCGCTGTACAGCATGCCGCTCTGCAATGCCTGCAGTGCATCTGCAGCGGTGGAATAAAAGATGCCGACCATGCCTGCGTATACTACATAAATTCCCCACCATAATCCGGCGGGTCCTTCATTGATCGGCATGCGGTGGCCGCAGAACGCCTGTATCAGACAGGCTATGCCGAGTACGAAAATCGTCCGCTGCATGAAGAGTGATGTCGCAACGGGATCCATCCCGAATACGTGTGCAATTGCGATAGGTGCGGCAATCGATGAGGCAATGAGGAAAACTGTCCATTGAATGCCGCCTGCTAAATGTTTCATTGGATAATTCCTCCGATAGTTTTGTACCAATTTGATGTCTTTTAGTATACCACGCCAGTTGGCTGAGCATGTAAAAAAACAGACAGCCGCAGCTGTCTGTTCCGATTACTTATTCCCTGTTGCTTTCAAGGTCAGCACTCTGCCGTTTTCCACTTCGTCGGTCAGGACAGTCTCATGGAAATCACCGCGTGCCCAGTCTTCTGCCTGATCGTGGAACCATTTGGATTTCATATGTCCGCTCTGTCCTGGCCCTACAATATGGTAGGTTTTCGACAAATCATTTAAATCGGCAACGAACCGCCAGGAAGCCCCGTGATTAACGGATCCGTCATCTTTAAACGCGGAAGCCTGGACCGTAATATTCGATCCGCCGATCGCCTGCTTTTTCGGGTTGAAAATTTTCTCAAAAATAGGCGAAGCGCTTGCCAGCGGATGCGGGAACGTCAGCTGATGGAAGTCGCCCCATTTCCACTTCTCCTGATTAGAACCGAAGCTGTCTTCCATATCCTTCATTGAATTGACGAATGAAGTATACACCCACTGATCGATACCTTCCTTTTCATCCAGCCAGACGCTCTTTTTGCCGCTGTATCCTGTACGAAGCAGCTGATCGACCAGCTGCGCCTTGCCCGGCATCAGTTCATAGACATCTTCCGGCATTTCTTCCTTAAACATATCGCTCTGCAGCTGCCTGATCCATTTATGGAAAACAAGCGGCGCACTGCTGTCCGGCGAATCATACTGATCCCAGTCTTTCATCGTCTGTATTGTCTTACTGTATTCTTCGTTCTTATCCAATTTTTCTACTGAACCAAGCAGATCATCCAGGAATTCATCAGCCTGAAGATTTTTCTGATCCATCTGCAATTTCATCATGTCTTCTGCTGTGAAGTCATCGCGCTCCCTAAGAACTTCCGCAATCCGTTCAAAACGATACGGCTGTGCCCAGAACTTCGTAATATGATACGGATATTTTTCGTCGATGACTTCATTATTCGCGGTTGCGATGAAGCCTTCATCCGGATTGATGACACGCGGCAGTTCGTCATACGGAATATAGCCGTCCCAGCCGTAGTCCGATGAATCTCCCGGTACCGCCAGCTGTGCGTCTCCTTGCTTTCTGATCGGAATCCGCCCGTTCGCCTTATAAGCAATTGTTCCGTCCTTGGATGCGAACACAAAGTTCTGTGCCGGTGCGTGGAAATTTTCGAGCGCCGTTTCAAAACTGTCCCAGTCCGCCGCTTTATTCATCTTCATAATGGCTTCGAGTTCAGTAGTCGGTTCAAGCGCCGTCCACTGCATCGAAAATAATGCTTCAGGATCTTCATCCTTAAACATCACATCCGAAATAATCGGGCCATGCCTTGTGACGATCACTTCATACGGCACATCCTCGCCGTCTTTCACTTTAATCGTCTCGTCACGGATTTCCGCTTCTTCCCACTCGCCGTCGTAGCGGAATTTCCCTTTTTCACTCGGATGAGGTATTTCAATATAAAGATCCTGCACATCCGGACCAACGTTCGTGACACCCCAGGCAATTTCTTCATTATGCCCTAAAATAATTCCCGGAATGCCTGCAAAAATGACTCCGCCGACATTTTGTTCAGGCGACTGCAGATGCATCTGATACCAGATCGAAGGCGTGCTCAGCCCGAGATGCGGGTCATCAGCGAGGAGCGGCAAGCCGGAAGCTGTCTTCTCTCCGGATACCACCCAGTTATTACTTCCGTTAAATTCAGGTGGTGAATACTCAGGCAGAAATTCCCCCGCCACTTCGACCTTGTTTTCTTTATTCGCCGTCATAATCGATTCTGCGTTTTCCGGATAGGTGATGAATAATTCCTTGGCTTTGTCTTCCGGATAGGCATTGAGTGCCCAGTGGCGGAATGCCTGCGGCTGCCATCTGCCGCCCAGATCATAGGCCATATATTTTCCGATGGTCAATGAATCCTGAGGCGTCCATTCTTCCGGCTCATAGCCAAGAAGCTTGAACTCATATGTCAGCTTACCGTTGTCTTTTACTTCATCAATGAACGCGTTGACGCCCTGTGCATACCAGTTCAGCACATCTTTCGCTTCATCGCTGTAGCCGTCATAAGAAGCTTCGGCTGCCGTGCGCAGACTGAATGTCCGGAACAGTTTATCCGTATCCACCGCTGCCGAGCCGATTACTTCCGCCAAACGTCCACTCGCCTGCCTGCGCGCTAAATCCATTTGGAATAAGCGGTCCTGCGCCTGCACATAGCCCTGCGCTTTATACAGATCTTCATCAGACTGCGCCTTGATATGCGGTACTCCCTTCTCATCCCTTGTGATGATCACATCACTTTCCAGTATGGAAACTTTCTGCTCGCCGGCGGTCACCGGCTTTGATTTCGTTATGTAAACGTTTGCAAATATCGCTAAAGCGACAGCAATTACAGACAAAATACTTACTGTCCATAACGTAATTTTTCTGCCTCGACCCATCATTTCTCCCCCTTTAAATATCATTCCGTTATAGTATTCTAGAATTACATAGATAATCCTCTTCTCCATCAAAAAACACACTGCTGACAATAAGCAGTGTGTGCTGAGGTTAACGAATTTCAAATACTTTTTGGATGATTTGATCGTTCTTCATTTTACCGAAGTTCTTATGCTGACAGCTTTCGGGTTTCTCGGAAAGCACCGAAGAAAAACTTTTGGCCAATTCCGCCTCGCCGGCTACATGGACTTCCTTCCAACCACGCTTTTTCTTCATTTTCCCTACGACAGAACCCATTTGCTTATAAAATCGGTCCAGGTTCTCTTTCAGTCGCTGGTCAAACTCGTCTGTATGCCCGCCGACGCCGCGCTGAATCGAAGACTTTACACCTTTTTGCTCTTTCCAGACATCCAATCCTGAATCAAATTCATACACAGTTTCATCACGAATCCTTCCCATCGCAGTGTCCAAGATGCGAACATCGCTGTACCCTGGGAGTATAATTCCGGCTTCCGGGTATGCTTGTAGCATAGACTCCAATTCCTTTGTAACCGGATGATTTTCCCAATGAAAACTAGTCTTAACTGCCACCTGGACATAGTGGACAGACCAGATTTCAGGTTCAGCCGCCGCAAAAATAACAGCACCCTTCGCCAGTTCGTTTTGATTGTGCTCAATTTCTTTCATCACTTTGTCCTTCACCAAGCGATAGGCAGTCAGCTCTTTTTCATCATTTGAGGCAACGATATATTCATCCAGCCGTTTCAGTCCCGACTTCAAATGAATTCTCCAGGCTGCCTGCTGCTGATCCGGATCGGCAGGATTCGTATTCAAGTAAACGGACAGTACGCAACGGTCGTCACAGCGAAATGCCTTCAGCTCTTTTACCTCTTCGCTCATGCTCATCCAATCATCCTCCTCGTCATTCCTCACAAGTAGCATGCCCGTTGAGCAGAAAATTACAAGAGGATGGGAGCTGTGAAATTCTTCAAAAGTGTTTTGAAGCCTAGTGGAAAAAAATTTGACCAACCGCATGGTCACTTCACTTTCATTTTCATGAGCAGTTCTTCTATCTGCTCATTGAGCCCATCAACATCTACTTCCTGATGTAATTCATCATTCAGCTCATATATTTGTTTCAATGTGAGAATTCGTTCCATACTCTGATTTATTCGCTTTTCCGGAAGTTCACCTGACGACACCGCCGCTTTTAACGAAGCCAGCACATCCTTAACAGGCGTATAGCCGTGTCCAATAAGCAGGATATCTCCACCGGCCTGAATGGATTTGACTGCTGCATCACCAATGGGATAATAATTTTCAATCGCTCCCATGATCAGATCATCTGTAATCACCACACCGTCAAAATGCAATTGTTCGCGCAGCAATTCAGTGATCACTGCCTTAGAAAACGATGCCGGCGTCTCCCGGTCATACGCATTCACTATCAAATGGCCGACCATTACAGCATCTGCACCACTTTCAATTGCTTCTTTAAATGGCCTGAGTTCCACTTTCTGCAGCCTTTCTGCACTGTGAGGGATAACCGGCAGATCAATATGCGAATCTACGCTGGTATCACCGTGGCCAGGAAAGTGTTTGATGACCGGCACCACATACTTTGATTTCATGCCTTGTATCTGCTGCACACCCATTTCGCCTGCTAGCTGAGCGTCGGGTCCATATGATCTGTCCCCGATTACAGAATTTTCCGGATTGCTGTCCACATCAAGCACGGGCGCAAAATCCATATTGATGCCAAATGAATCGAGCTTCTCACCGAGCAGTTCTCCTATCTGGAATGCAACATCCCCATCTGCCAGTTTGCCGATCTGCCGATTCGAAGGAGTCTTCACTAATTCTTCTGGAAGCCTGGTAACGCGTCCGCCTTCCTCGTCCACACCAATCAATAAAGGGGCTTTGCCGCTTTTATTCGCCTGTTTCATTTCATTGATTAAATTCACTGATTGTACGATGTCGATAAAATTTCGCTTAAATAAGATGACGCCGCCTACATGCTGTTCTGCTATAAAAGCTTTTGCCGCTGAATCCAGCTCAGCTCCTTCGACACCCATTATTATAAGCTGTCCCAGTTTTTCTTCCATAGACATGCCAAGCACATCCTTCTGAATCTCAGCACTCGGTTTATGGACAACAGACAGGTGATCTATTGTTGCTGTCTCATCCGAAGACAAAAATACAAATTTCATTTGGAACTCCTCATTCAGTTCATATACAAGGATATCCTGCCCGTCCACATGACGAATTTCAGCTGGAACTCCCACTATTTTCTCAGTCTCTGCACGGGTAATCTTTTGCAACTCAGGCGCAGATGAACGCAGGTCAAACACCCGGTTATTCTCCGTCATTCCAATTGCTGCATCATGATCTTCATATACTGCATACGTCCCGTCGCCTGCCCGATCTGTTCGGTCTGGATCGCCTAAGCTTTCGTTTACTTCCTGAAATTTTGTGATGCCCGCAAACCATCGCTCGTCCGGAATTTGTCCGTGCCTGGCCAACTCCTGAACCTCAGCCAGCGTTCTCTCAGCCTGATTTTCTTGTTCTTTGTTCGAACATGCCGCCAGCAATAGAAATAACATACTGAAAATCAGCAGCCGTATGGCGTTATCTCGTTTCTGCAAAAATCCACCCTCTTTATTTTAAAATAGGTCTCATCGCCAAAACATGTGCTTAATATTGTGCATAGAAAGCAGTTTGGAGGTAAAGGTAAGTAGAGAGAAACCGTTCCCCTGCGTTCCAGGCGGACGCGTGTCTTGCGGGCCCGCGGTGAGCCAACTTGGTCGCGAGCTCCCGCAAGTTGTCTCACCTGTCGGGCTGATCCTCACAGAGTCGCCTAAAACCAGTGCTCCTAACGCTGCGCTTTTACTCGCAAAAGCCGTTCTTCATGACGGCTTTCACTCCGGTACACTGGCTGGTTTTTCAGGAATTTTTATATGAATAGCAGTCATGAGCATGCTATTTGAGTTTATTACGTAAAGTGTGGCGTTTCATGCAATACTTAGCATTCTGCAAAGGCTTAGATTCTTGTGTTGAATGCATTACAAAGTCGAGAAACGGGAACACCACCAACTAAATCCACACTCTGCAAAAAAGCAACATGTTATACTTTCCCCACATCAGCGAAGGCGCAACTGCGGGGTAGGCCGTTGCTATGAGACAACTGGCGTGTTCTTCGCCAGATGGCTCATAGCGTAAGGCAATCCCCCAGCGCCGAAGCGGGTTTAAACTGCAGCATGATTTTCGCAATACATACATGACAAGTTATCAAGAACAGATTTTGGTGCAGACCCTATATTTTGTTATTGATTCCCGCTATCATACCATTCTTCAGATAATGGAAGAACTCACAAGCCGCAGAATAGAATAAAATATGAATTAGCGGCCATAGTAAGTTGCAGGAGGTGTTTCATCATGAGTAATAAAAACAATAAACAAACGATGAATGAAAGAACCCACAATCCATTTGATACTTATCAAAACAAAAGTAAAGATGCCAGCAACAGCAATAATAATAATCCGAACGATAATTTTCAGGAAGAGTTTTCTGCAGAGTTTGATGCAAAAGCGAAAAATAAGAATAATAAAACTAATCACGATAAAGATCAAACTTCCAATAAAAGAAAATAAAAAACAGCCGCTTAGTTCTGACCATCAGAATAAGCGGCTGTTAGTTTACGTTTAATCTTTTATTCCAATTTGGATTCCCCTTACCTTACTCTTCATTTCTTTCGGATCATGGGAAATGATAAACGCCTTGGAAAATTGGTTGTAGTAGTCCGTATCATGTGCTTTTGGAGAGAGAATAATCAATTTTCTCTGCAATTTACTGGCGTACAACTGAAAGACTGTTGCTTTACGGCTTTCATCCAACGCACTGTCAAACTCATCGAGCACAATAAAGCCCGACTGATTTTCCAAATTCTGAAGCAGTGACAGCGCAAATAATAGAGAACTCAGCGACTCTTCTCCACCTGAAACCCCTTTACCCACACGTCCACCTCGTGCTTTCAAGCTGACATCTTCGAATTTCCCTCGATGGCCTTCTTTCCGCACATAAATAAACAATTTGAAGATGGGCCGATTTTTCTTATCCATAAGTTTTTCAAATTTGATTAGGCCTTCAAATTGAAATTCACCCATATACTGCTGAAAGAGCAAATTGATTTTTTGAACTTGCATTTCAATAGCAGTTTCCAAACGGCGTTCATTTTGGATTGCCCGCTCTTCGTTTTCTTCCAGCAAATTCTTTGCCGAATGAAGCTCTTCTTCTTTACGTTTAACTTCTTGCTCAAGTGTATAAAAGTTTTCTACCGCATTGGAATCAATATTCTCTTCGTTACGAGCATTTTCAAATCCGACCATCGCCTGATTCTGTCGTATCAATAGATCTTGTCTTGATTGTACTGCTGGCGGTTCCAGCAAAGCCTGCTCTACCAATTGAGGGACAAGCTCCCGAAGATCGTTTACTATTTCTTTTTGTGCCGCTTCATCTTTGGACAGAGCAATTCGTTCATCCTGTTTTTCAGATAGCTGATTCCTAACTTGTATGATCATCCGCTGATTAACTTCCTGTTGATCCGCTGCATCCATAATATCTCGCTGCTGTTTACGTAAGAGATCTTGAATATCATCCAATTCATCTTGCTGCTTATCTATATACCGACGCAGCGAACTGAGCTCTTGTTTAAGTTGTTTCAGGAACAATTGCTGTTGCTGCAGGCGTTCAATTTTTTCAGAGTGCCTGCTGAATTTTTCATATACCTTCAAATAGTCTTGCAAAGCAGCAGCTGTTTTCTCTTCCTGACTTTTCTCTTTCCAAATCTCTTGCGATTCCGTTTCATATTCTTTTTTCTCTACTTTCAATTGAAGCTGCTCCGTCTTCAATTGGACAAGCTGTTCTACGCGATACTGCTGCTCTGCTTTTGAAGAAAGAAAAGCCTCCGCTTCTCTTACCTTTTGTACATCGGCATTCCAAACGCGATAGATTTCATTGTCCTCAGAAACTTGCAGTGTGAGCAATTCAATTTCTTTCTGTAACTTTTCAATTTCCTGAACAAGAAATCTTCTTCGTTCCTCTAAAGCCTGTTTACTCAAAATAAACGTATTTTGTTCTTGCGGCCCTCTCACACCTTGCCTGTCAACCAATCTCCCTTTTTGAATAGCTGGCGGTTCTTCTGTGAAAAACCGTTCTATCCACCAAAGAACACGAGCGGCATGATTCTGTTCCTGCTGGGAAAGCCCTTCCTGCATTTGCAATCCCATACCTGGCAACTCCGTGATACTTCTATCGGGAATAAGTTTCTTTAACGAAACATGATACAAGTCATTGAAAGGCCGGCAATTTGAAGCGTCATAAAATATAGTATATTTAATGGCATCAAAGAGGCGTTCATTCTCAATCGGTGTATGATCCATTAACTTAATAAAAGCACGTAATGGAAAGGCTTTGATTTGCTGTTCTTTTAAATAAAGAATAGCTTCCCGCTGACGTGAGGATTCAATTTGATTCTTCTCCAGCATAGCCAATTCATTTTTCCATGCAGAACAAGTAACCCGCTTCTTTTCCAGTAACTTTTTTCTGGTTTCCAATGAATGATCTAAATCGGCAATATCTTTTTCTAATTGGTAGCTGGATAAATAACGATTCATCATTTCCGAATGAAAGCGGCTGTTCCTTTCCCACTGGTCAATGGCTGCTTGGACATGTGATTGTTTTTGTTGATATTCTTCAATGGAAATCTCCGCTTTTTCAATTTGCTCTCTCAGCGTCTCTTCTTGTTTTCCTAAGAGATCGACTTGTTCAGCAGCCGCCGCCAGTCTATTCCTTGTCTCTGTTTCGGGATAAGGCAGCTTCGAATATTCGTCTTGAAGTGCACTCAATTCCTCTTGTAAAGTATCGACTTCACTTTCCACTTCATCTACATCTTTTTCTTTTGCCTTTACTTGAACTTCCGATTGTTCAAGTGACTGTTTTATCTCCAGCTGTCTTGCTTTCATTTTCTCTTCTGCTGCTTTTTGAAGCTCCAGTTCAGCTGTTAATTGACGGGCCTGTTCTTCCGCATCATCTAAATCCAATTTACGCGCTTCCATATATTCTTCGACTTCTTCGCGGCCATTCTCTGCAAGCAATTGAAGCCCATAGGTTGTCCGCGCATACTGAATTCCATTATCGGTAAGACGTTTTCGGTTATCTTCAAAGCGAATTTTATTATTCCTTGCAACAGATAAATTAAAATCATGCTGCTTTTGCTGGTTGGTCGCAATTACATACGCTTCACGTGCCTCTTTCACGATTTCCAGACTCGTCTCCCAGTCTTTCTGGATCCTGTCGATGCCATGCATTTCGCTGAAGATGCGGAATCGCTCTTCCGGCGCCATAACGGAAAATTGGTTTACTTCTTGCTGATACCAGATTAAATAGTACAGATCTGGATGGATTTTATATTTGAATTGCAGTTCCCGTTTATAGGCACTTAAATTATTTTTATTGGCATCTCCAGAACGGTAGGTTTGCCGCAGTTCCAACTCATCCAATTCGTCGCCGACATGGATTTCATAACGCAGTTTGATCGGCTGTTTCGGAGGTTGCTCGCACAGCAGGCGGAACTCGATAAAAAGGGGACCGTCGATGCGGGACTGTCCTTCATTCTTAAATAAAAAATGAATTGCTGCTCTCCATGTTTCATCTTCCGGAAGGTTTTGAGATTTCAATCCTTCAATATCCACTTTACTGGAACGCAGGACGGCTCCCATACAAAAAGAAATCGTCGACTTCCCCGCGCCGTTAGGGCCGGTTATCAAAATATGTTCATCGGCATGTTCCAAAATCATTTCTTCTGCATCATAATCCCGGATACCTGAAAACTGTAATCGCCAAGGGATCACAGGAATCCCTCCTTTTCATACAAATTATAGCGATTGAAAAACTTCATGACGTCTTCTTTTGACAGCTGACTGGAGTGGCTGAATTCGACCATCCGGTGTAAAAAAGAATCTGAGAACATATTAACTCCTATGGCTGTCAGGCGGTAGGCATCCTCTGTATCCGAACCAATATGAATTTCAAGTGCGCCTATTTTTCGCAGCGTATCGATTGCCAGCTGGATGCGCCGGCTGCCTTTCTTCATTTCATGGCCGAATGCCTCAAGCAGCTGAGTCAGTAAAGTATATTCATGTTTCAATACTTCTTGCTGGTAAAACATAAACAGCAGGACGGCAAGTGCTTCTTCCGATAATGTATGACGTGCAGATCGTGCGGGGACGCGCAGCATAACGACGACCTGATCACGTTCTTCATCATAGATCAGCCGGTAATACCGTCCGACAGCCTGATTGACACGAGATAAAAACGAATGAAAATACGCCTCTTCTTTACTTACACCAAGCAATTTTTCCACTTCTTTGCGCGACAATCCAAAGTTATTTGCACGGATGGTAGCGCTTGAAGAAAAGAGAATGGACATAAATGTCTGTTCTTCCCGGTTCGTTAACACACTGCGCAGTGATTGCAGACTATTTAACGAGAAATCTTCACTATTGTCGTTTTCGAATGCTGAATTTTCGGTCGTCATCTTGAATCCACTCCCACTCTTTCTCTATTTCCCTCACGTCTTCTTTCGGCTCTATCTGAATTCTTTTATTCGCTTCAAGTGCCGCAATTCCCAGAAGCTGACGAATCGCGTCCCCCCATTCTGATGAACTTGTTTCAATAATCGTTTCTTCTATTTCTGCTTTACTTTTTCGTTTCAAATATTCCTCAATCTTTTCTGTATCAATGCTCGCCTTCGTCAGCAGCCAGCTCGCTTCATCCACTAAATCATCAATCGATTGAACTTCCAGCGTTTCCTGTCTGAATTCTATATGGTGCGGTGCTTCCATTTCTGCAACCACAGGTTCATAGTTCTCCAGAAATTCGATCCCGCTTTCAATATCAGTATGGGATAGAGGGCTTGCGTATTTTACCGGCATCCAAATGCCATCCAGATCTTCTCCATCATACTGTCCCTGATCCATAAAACTAAAGAGCTGATGTGCGTTCGGGATTTCAGATTCCAGAGGAGGATGAAACATTTTGCTAATAAATGTCCGAACTTTTTCAGGAGAAATCACCGTTTTGAGAGGTGTTTGCTGAACATTCATAAACTGCAGATACTTATTGATCATGCCGAGAGACAAGCTTGTCCCTTCTGCCAGTACAGCTGCACCGCTCTGCATTAAATTACTGAGTACCAGACTGTCTTCAATCGTTTGGAATTCTTTATATCGTTCATGGAGCTTATGTTCTAAATCTGCCATCAACGTATGAATCACTTCCAGTTGCGGCAGCGCATTTCGATCGGCCAATAGCTCCAATTCGCGCTCTTTTAACGTTTCATTGGCATCTTTCACATTACGGATCATACTGGCGATGACATTTCCTCCAGAAATCCCTTTATCATCATAGGCTTCGCTGATTTCGGCATCTCTCCTGGCCTGAAACAGCGAACGGCCGATATCATCTTCCAGATAATAAGCAAGTGAATCATTAGCCAGGCGTGTCAGGGAGTGCATCATCCGTTTTCCAACACTCATCATTTTAATTTGATGCGTCTGTTTACTAATCCAATTATTGCCCGCCAGTATCGTAACGATTTGATGTACGCGCGCTTTAGACGGCGGATCTTCATCGCGGTAGCGCGCCTGATAGCGATAGTACAGTGTATCTGCACCGTCGATCGGTTCCGACAGACCGTATGCTTCTTCGTGAATCAATTCAATAATGCGTAAAAAACGCAGCATCTCTAGCGGCGATTGGAAGACCGCTTCCGATGATAAATCTTTCATCACGCCGGCTAAAGAAATTATATCGCGCATTGCCCGTGTCATTTCAGGCTGCTGTTCATCTGTATGGAAGATAGAAATTACTTGCTGATCCACTTTCTCCACTCGGCCGGACCCCCTAACGTCATTTCTTGTTCTGCTTCCGGAACGGTTTCTGACCATTCCAGATATTCTGGATAGGACATAAAGACATTTCTTTCATTACCAATAAAACGAACTGAAATTCCCTTAGTTAACTCTGCCAAGTCTCTGGCTATAACTCTCCCCGCCGCATCATAATCCACCCAAATTACAATCTGCTGTATGGATGAATTACAGCAGAGCTGCTGAATTAACTTTCTGTGCGCGCCCCGCAGCTGCCCGTCCACTCCGATGATCAGTGAGGAGGTATCTGCTAAAAAATCAAGTTCTTTTGCCATTCTTGTCAGCACCGCACGATTCTCCACCAACCATAAAATCTCTGCGTCCGTTACATAGCTTTCATCCATCACCGCAATTTCGGTTGTCGCATGGACAGTTCCAGCTGAATAATGCGAAAGCTGTCCCGTTAAGTTTCCCGTAAAAAAGATGGGAACAATAGAACCTGTACTGACAATCCCTATTTCACTGATCGGCGCGTCAATCCATTTTTCAATTCTGCGGATAAAATCATCACGATACGAATCAAACACTTTTGATCCGCCAATCCGCCTAAAATAGGTCGCCCCAATTTCTTTAAACTCCATTTGAGATTGCTGGTTCCTTAACTGAAGATACGCAAGTAAAAACTCCGTAAACTTCCGGACTTTTTCTTTTCCCCAGGATTCTTCATCTTTGGTATCAACAACAAAATCTTTGATATGCCGGATGAACAACAAGGGAAACTGTATGTTTGATTTTTCAATCTCCTGCAGCAAGGTTTGGCGCAATAGATCATCCGCCTCCATTGCTTCCAGCTTTTTCACCCGTTCATATTCTTCAAGCCCCGGCCCCATGCGAAACACCGTAGAGTCCGGTGTTCGGCCATCAGATTTAAATCGTATCTCTTGAATTAACCAGCCTTTACGCAAAGCTTCTTGTATCAATTTGCTTGAAATAGCCAGTGAGGTTTTCTTGGAATTCGGCTTGAGCTGTAATTTTAGAATATCGCCGGGAGGATGAACATCATACTCGCCAGCCGCCAAGACATTACCCAATACTTTGTACGTGCGCACTGTCCACTTCTGAATTTCCCATTCGCTTTCGCTAATCTGCTGAATTGACTCTCCGGCTTTGCAAATGTATGTTTCCAGAAATTCTTTCACTGTTTTCATGAGATTGATTCACTTCTTTCTTGCTTCTCTATCCATTCTTTTAACTGATTTTTCGCTCTAGATAAAGAATATCACATTTTACAGTCAGCTGGATTTTATGAAACAGAAAAAAACCGCTGACAACTCTTTAAAAAGAGCCCGGCGGTTTTGTATTCATGCTTCATTATCGCAAAGTCGTTTTATGCTTTCACAATCGAAACGGTTAACCCGTCTCCTGTCGGAATAAGCAGCGACTCTAATTTAGGATGGTTTGCCACATAGGTATTGAATTTCTTCATCGTTTCTGTATGGCGTCTTGTTTCAGTTCCGCCAGCCACGCTGCCCCCTGCTAGTACATTATCAGCAACGATTACTGCGCCAGGTTCCGCGAGCTGTAAACAGAGGTCTAAATATTTTTCGTAGTTTTCTTTATCTGCATCGATGAAGAAGAAATCAAAGCGTTTTTGACTATCGATAAGTAATTGAAGATTTTCAAGTGCTTCTCCAGTCATATAAGTCACTTGATCACCAAAGCCTGCTTTTGTCAGATTTCGATGAGCCAGCTCTGCGTAAGATTGCTGCAGTTCTAAAGAAGTTACCTTGCCTTCCCCAGTAAATCCTCTGGCCAGACAAATTCCACTGTACCCTCCAAGAGCACCAATTTCCAGGACATTTTTTGCTTTGGACATGGAAACCAGCATCGTCAGCAATTTCCCGGAACTCGGCGATACCGAGATAGACGGCATTCCGTTTTCTTTTATGGACTCCATCACTTCCTTCAGCAACGCATCTTGCGGTGAAAAAATTTCATCAATATATTTATTAACCTCTTTCATTCCGACCCATCCCCTTCTTTTCGTTACTGACTTAATCCTACCTCAGATTGCTTGTTAAAGTGAAGTGAGATGCAGCATTTCCGAATAGAAGTGCTCTATGATCACGAATGGGCCGCATATGATCAAGTGCGGGGGTGACATGAGCGTGAGCGGTTGCTCTATGATCGGCTCGCGGCGGCGTATGAGCATGCAGACAGAGTCTATGATCACAAAGAGAGTTTGTATGATCATTCAGAATGAAATCGTACAGCAGAACTCTGATTTTGCCACATAAAAAAGCAGTTCAAAGTATAAGCTTTGAACTGCCATCCCGTATACTTGCTCACACAACATCCGATGCTGCAGACTGCTCTGCCGGCACAGCCGATTCAGGTGCTTCCACCAATGCATAGCGTTCCCACGCCCTGCTTTTCCACCTCAATGCCATACTGACTGCACGAATCCATTCATCCGTTGCAATCGCCAGCCATACGCCGACCAATCCTAAATCCATCACAAACACCAGGAAATAACCAAGCGGCAAACTAATGAGCACCATCGAAATCGCGCCCATCAGCACAGGAAATTTCGCATCTCCTGCCGCACGCAATGAATTGATGATGACCATATTCACCGTCCTGCCAGTTTCCAGCAGACACGACAGCAATAATACCTTGGCGCCAAGCTCGATGATGGCTTCATTATCTGTAAACAGCCGCATGAGCGGATAGCGGATGGACATGACAATAACCACCATGACCGCTGTCATGACAAGCGCCCGGCGAAGCGACTTCCACACTTGATGGTAGACCTCTTCCTTCTGTCCGCTGCCGACCATCCGGCCTGTTATAATCGACGTGCCAAGCCCAATCGCCAATGCGAATAAATAACTGAACATCGACACATTCGTCGCATACTGCCGAGCAGCCAGCGCCTCCGTTCCGAGATACGTCACATAATATAAGAACACAATCTGGCATGCCTGATAAAGCACTTGTTCGAATGCAGACGGCAGACCAATGTGAAGGATTTTTCCGATATACTCCTTTGACCATGTAAAATAGAACTTAAAATCTATCCGGTAATCCAGCACCTTGTACAATAGCCATAGAAAGAATACGACTGCCACAAGCCGGCTGCCGACAGACGAAATGGCCGCCCCTTTGACGCCGAGTGCGGGCATACCGAACTTACCGAAAATCAATGCGTAATTCCCGATGACATGAATGATATTCATTCCCAATGAAACAAACATCGTCTGCTTGGTGAAACCGTGCACGCGGATAATTGCCGCCAGCGCATTAATGATTGCCTGCAGGAAAATCCCTCCGCCGACGATGACTAAATACGCTTCTGCATGGGCAAGCACCTCGCCCTGTAAATTCATTGCCCGCATCATCTGGCTTGTGAACAGCAAGAACACTCCGCTGATGACCAAACCTGCCAATAAATTAAGCGACACGGCGAGTGCCGATATTTTCGCGGCTTCGATATAACGCCGTGAACCGAGATACTGGGCAACCACGATGGCTGCCCCATTCCCTACTACTTCCAATACCAAAATCGCAATCTGTATATATTGATTTGCTGTGCCGACGCCGGAAACTGCCTGATCCGACAGCGCACTCAGCATAAATGTATCCGCCAACCCCATCAGCATAAACAAAAATAACTCAAGAAAAATAGGCCACGTCAAATGAAATAAACTCAGTTTCATCACGGGACCGTTTGCTGCTGCCATCTATTTATCGCCTTCTCTTCATTCAAAATCAAAACAGGAATAGCTTACCACGGAAGAAGGCGTGCCGGATATATACTTTTTCGTTTTAATGTGGACTTTTTATGTCGTTTTTATGCTTCAGCAACACATAAAAAACCCACAGCTGAATTCGCTGCGGGCCGGGTACTCTATGCTTATCTTGTATAAGAAAGAACTGCGTACTTGCTGAAGTTTTTCATAGCGCTTGTTGCTTCAGCTTTCTCTGCATATTCAAAAATCCGTACGTTTTCCTGTTCGAACAATGTGATAACCCACATGTTGTTCAGTCTCCTTTTTGGTTTGTATTTTGATTTCCTTTTCGGAAATGCATAACCAATTTCTTTTGTTACTCTTATCATACGCTTAATATTGGAGAAAGAAACCGTCATGTGAAGGATTTCACAATTCATTCAAACTCAAAACGCTTACATTTGTCAGATTAGTGTCTGCAACCGGTTACTTCACTCTTTCCGTTATCCAGGTTCGATATTTATCTGCCACCTTGCTGTATAAAGAAGCCAGCACTTGCTGGAACAGCATACCAAACACAACAGGCATCGCTACTTTGGGAGGGAAATAAGATGTCGCTATGACCACACCGACTGCAATGTTTCGCATGCCGCCCATGAACATAAACGTAGAAGAGATTTCAGGGTTCTTCCAAATGATATGTGATAGAGCCAAAGCGGCGGCATATCCCGAAGCTGCCAGGAAGAAAACCATGCCAACGATACCGACCAGTTCCCACGTAAACTTTTGAACATACGGTGCCACGGCACTCCCGTTAATTGCCACAATCCCGAATAAACTCAGCTTGGAAAAGGGAGCAAGTTTCGGAGAGAGTTTAGACGGAATTTTTCCTTTTGAACCTTCATTCAGCGCAATACCAAGAAGTGTCGGCAGCAGTACCATCCATATTAAATTCATGATTAGTGAACTTGTGTCGATTGTAATCCGCTCACCTGCAACTACATGAAGGATAGCAGGCATTACGATAGGTGCGAGCAGTGTATCCACCAGAATAATTGACAGGCAAAGGGGCAGATTACCTTTCGTCAGCGTTACCCAGATGACGCTAGTAACGCCTGTCGGGACAGCAACCGCCAGCACAAAACCAACCGTCAGCAGTTGATCATTAAAAACCAGGCTGGACAGGAAGTATGCCCATGCCGGCATGAGAATATGGAGGAATGCAATACTGATCAGCACAACGCCAGGATGCCTTACGACCATGCGGGTTTCCCGAATATTCATATTCAGACTGCCGGCAAACGTAATGAAAGCGAGCAGCCAGGAAACGAGGAACAACAGCTGCTCCCCGATTTGATGAAACAAGACACCCAGGATTAAACTGAGAGGGGTCAAAATAGCGATTCTTCTTTGCAGAAACGTATTAACTTTTGTTAGCATACATCGATTACCTTCTTTATGAAATGAGCAGCAAACTGCAACTATTGTTTATCCATTACATTACATGGACGAAATTCTGAACACAAGTCCAACGATTTTTTATAATAGAAAAAAACCTGCAGCTATAAAACGCTGCAGGCACGGTGCACTGTAATTATCTTGTATAAGAAAGAACTGCATATTTGCTGAAATTCTTCATTGCGTTTGTTGCTTCAGCCTTCTCTGCATATTCAAAAATCCGTACGTTTGCCTGTTCGAACAAAGTGATAACCCACATGTTGTTCAGTCTCCTTCTTGGTTTGTATTTTGATTCCCATACAGGAAATGCATAACCAACTTCTTTTGTTACCCCTATCATACTATCTTTTCTGTGCAAAGAAAGTAGCTTGTGAAGGATTTCACAATTCATTCAAACTCGAAACGCTTACATATGAATAGTCTGTGACAAGTGGATAAACATGGTTTAGCGGTATTCCAGTTTTCCTAACGTAATATTAACCAGTCACAGCCAGATAAACATCACATATACTACTATCAGTAAGCACAATGAAAGGAATGATTCCTTCGAATTATCAAATCCCTTATCTCATGTTCAACTGTTGTATGCCGGTTTATATTCCACTTTGTAACAATATGCATTCTTACCGTTATCCTACGCAGCCGTCATATACAACTAACGCACCCTCTCCGTCAGCAACCATAACTGATTATGGTCCTTCCCCATTTGTCGTCAACATCGAAGAGGCGGCAAAACAAAATAACACATTTCGCACAGCACTATGGACAGGAGAATATCTACAGCTAACTTTAATGAGCTTAGAAGTTGGCGAAGCCATCGGATTAGAAATGCATCCTAATGTTGATCAATTTATTCGGATCGAAGCAGGTGAAGGCCTTGTCCAAATGGGAGATAGAAAGGAGCAACTGGATTTCAAGCGCAAAGTATATGATGACTTCATTTTCATCATTCCAGCCGGTAAATGGCATAACCTCACGAACACAGGTACACAACCGCTAAAATTATATTCCATTTATGCTCCACCGGAACACCCTTACGGCACTGTACACGCAACGAAAGAAATTGCACAAGCTGCAGAGCATCACAATGGATGAATAAAAAATACACGTCTCCGTTAGTCAAGAG